>NZ_JACDWU010000031.1:0-294 GCF_016464045.1 Pseudoalteromonas sp. bablab_jr011
AGTGAAATTCGCGTTAAAGACAACCCACAAAACCCAAACTACTGTCGTTATACATGGGAGCGTGTGGTGCACTTTATGGATTTAAGCAAACCATTAGTTGACTCACCTGAAATAGAGCCGTTTCGTCATTTAGACCCAGCAACACGCGATTTCGATAAACAGAATAACCGCCCAGAAAAGTATTGGCGTTTAATGAGTTACAAACAAATGCAGCAGATAGAAGAACAGCTTGATAACGATATTTATCGCTTTAACTTTGATGGTGCAATAACCAACCCTAAACGCTGGGCAAAC
>NZ_JACDWU010000317.1:0-347 GCF_016464045.1 Pseudoalteromonas sp. bablab_jr011
GAAAAACATTTTTTGCCAAGTCGATACAAATTAAGTTAAATTTTGACATGTATGGATTCCTTATTGGTAAAAGTGGTTTTGCAATTTCTTTATACCGTACTTACCCTATTTAGGGGAGGAGTCCATACATCTCCTACGTCTTTTCACCTTGCGCTTATGCGCCTTTTTATCTCTGTATGCAATCTCAGTATGATACTGGACGATTTATACCATTCCGCTTAATTTAGTGATCTATTTTGAGGCAATAAAACCGCGTTGATAACAAGGCAAAAATTTAGTTATTTAGTTGTTCTAAATCAGAAATTTTTAACGCAGGTAGCGACTGGTTTAATCACTCAAAATGATTA
>NZ_JACDWU010000318.1:0-1867 GCF_016464045.1 Pseudoalteromonas sp. bablab_jr011
CGGTTGCATTCGCTTAAAAAAGGGATTGTTGACCAGAGATGTAGCGCTTTTGGTCGGCAGACGCCAGCGGGTACCGGTACGATTTTTCATGATCACATTTCGATTGTCTCCCTCATCAATATGGAGAGCAACGTCTTTGAGTGCACTTTCCAGCCGGTGTTGTTTCTCCTGTAACAATAACTCTGCGGGCTGTTTTAGTCTGTCCAGTGTTGATGAGGCCAGCAAGGTATCCTGCGATGTCTGGGGGATCAGGTCGTCTTCCAGTGCGCGGTATTTGGTAACATTTGGCAAATAAATGCGTCCATTCAGTCGTGAGGTTAACTGCCGGTAGAGCAGCCATTCGTAACGTTGCGGGTTAACGTTATCCTGTTTAACCAACCATGGGAGGTGCTTTTTCGGGATGAGCGACGTATCCATCGTCTTCAGTGGTCCACCGAATGCGATTTCCGTCTGCATCTGTTGAAGTTGGGCGACGACGGCTTCTGAGCCTTTACCGGCCTCACATTCAAGGCACAAGAACACCTGCCTTAACAGTTGCTCCAGGAGATTGCATTGTTCATCGTAATGTTGCCACTGGTACTCTTCCACGGTCCGTTTCTGTTTTTTCAGGTAAAGGCAGAGGGTCTGGATATCCCTGTCATTCATGACCTTCAATGCCTGTTGTCTGACTACTGAGAAGGGTTGATTATCATCAATGTTCTCATCCACAAACAGATGCAGTAACTCTGCCGCTTTCGTGACATTGTCCGCGGCTGACTGCCAGGACAGGAACACTGCTTGTTGTGCAAAGGTGTTGGCAGCTTCTTGTTGCTTGCGGATATGGTAAATGAACCCATCAGTTAACCGTTCCAGTGCCAGTTGTATCCGCTCTGTCAGGTGACATAGCAACCATAGATGCTGCTGTGCGCGTTTGAATCGTTTGAGTTTACTACCGTAATAGTTGATGAGCTCACCGAAGTGTTGTCGATTTTTAAGAGACAGATTAAGCCCATCGATAACGCCATTGATTTGCGTGCGCCATGGCGCTAACTGATGATAAAGGGCAAGCTCTTTTTTAAGTTCAGGTACGGTCAGACTTTTTGCACCGCCTCTGAGCTGGTTCAGGCTTAGTCCGTCATCAATGGCTGTTATGCTGTCCAGAAAGACGTGAAGTTCAGGACTGGTGAGTTGATTAAGTTGGTGCGCCAGGTCTTTTCTGACCTGCTGCATCGCTCTGCTTATCAGTCTCTGGAGTACGGTGTACCTAGGGATAGCAATGCTGTGACTGGTTAGGAATTCAATAGCAGTATCAAAGAGGTAACGCGGCTCCAGCCAGGCATTGCCCACCTGAACAAGGTGGTCGAAAAGAGAATTGAAGTGCTGACTTTCGTCCCATTTGTGATAACCAGCAAGGTCTAATACTTTTGCGTAGAGTCGATCTTTTTGTTTTTGTGAGGGAGTGAATGGTCTGAGCCCCTTGCCGCCAAGCAGCTCTTTACTGATGAACATTAAATCCTTAGAAACCTGCGAGTAAGCGATATCTAGGATGACGGGCTTTGATTTGAAGTATCCCAAAATCGCGACAAAGTAACATCTATGAGCTCTGAGACGAATTGACCGAAAAACTGCCAATTCCGCATCGTTCAGAGAAAAGTACAGACGTTGTTCTTCGATTGAAAAAATGGGTGGGGAATAAAGATTTGCCTGTTCTGCTCTCGTGAGAATAGTAATTTCGTTTTTGATGGCCATATCAGGGCTGTTCCGTATTAAATGTACGATATTTACCTAATTTGCCACACTTATAAGTAGTAACCCACCTCCGCAGCCATTTATTGGTGTGGTCTACAGAGGATTATGTCTTTTTAGAGGGGAAAATCCCTAGAACCCC
>NZ_JACDWU010000319.1:0-652 GCF_016464045.1 Pseudoalteromonas sp. bablab_jr011
CGGTTGCATTCGCTTAAAAAAGGGATTGTTGACCAGAGATGTAGCGCTTTTGGTCGGCAGACGCCAGCGGGTACCGGTACGATTTTTCATGATCACATTTCGATTGTCTCCCTCATCAATATGGAGAGCAACGTCTTTGAGCGCACTTTCCAGCCGGTGTTGTTTCTCCTGTAACAATAACTCTGCAGGCTGTTTTAGTCTGTCCAGTGTTGATGAGGCCAGCAAGGTATCCTGCGATGTCTGGGAGATCAGGTCGTCTTCCAGTGCGCGGTATTTGGTAACATTTGGCAGATAAATGCGTCCGTTCAGTCGCGAAGTCAACTGGCGGTAGAGCAGCCATTCGTAACGTTGCGGGTTAACGTTATCCTGTTTAACCAACCATGGGAGGTGCTTTTTCGGGATGAGCGACGTATCCATCGTCTTCAGTGGTCCACCGGATGCGATTTCCGTTTGCATCTGTTGAAGTTGGGCGACGACGGCTTCTGAGCCTTCACCGGCCTCACATTCAAGGCACAAGAACACCTGCCTTAACAGCTGCTCCAGGAGATTGCGTTGTTCATCGTAATGTTGCCACTGGTACTCTTCCACGGTCCGTTTCTGTTTTTTCAGGTAAAGGCAGAGGGTCTGGATATCCCTGTCATTCATGACCTTC
>NZ_JACDWU010000320.1:0-150380 GCF_016464045.1 Pseudoalteromonas sp. bablab_jr011
GTCAGTACCTTTGCTTTTCAGCAAGCTTGTGACGCATCATTACTGTGATATGAGATACATGATAATAAAATAAAGGCATCAATTTTGATGTTTATACATTAGCTCGTCTTGACTTCAAGGGAGCGTCCATATATGTCATTGCTAACGTTAGCAATGACACTAAAATGACTGGGTTAAAACGCCACTCATTAAGCAACCCCAGTGCTCATGCCAACATAATTAATACGAATTAAGATGAAGAATAAAATTTTTATAATAGGTCTGCCGCGCACAGGCACTACCAGTATTTGCCATAGCTTTTTACAATTAGGCTATAAAACGGCCCACACAGCGTATACACAAGCGGCAATTGAAAGTGCAGAGGTTATAGCTGACACTCCCGTCTTTAGTGAGTTTCCGTTACTTGATAAGCATTACCCAAACAGTATTTTTATTAATTTGCAGCGTGATTTATCAAAATGGATCCCCTCAATAAGACAACTGCTTGCGCGCATGCATACTAATTTAATGCGCGAAGATGGCGGCTTTAATAGCCATTTAAAACGCTGTTATTTAGAGGTGTTTGGCCACTACACACTGGCAGATATCGAATCAGATGAGTACCTTATTGCATGTTACAAGCGGCATCAACAGCAAGTGCAAAACTATTTTAGTGATAAAAAACAGCAACTATTAACACTTGATGTTGCAGACGAGCATAGCCCTGACGCACTCAAAGCATTTTTACAAACCGAGCAACCAATTGTTTTTAAACAACTGAATATGGCCGGTAAAGTAACGGCTTGGAATGACATAAAACACCCCGACAAAATAGCCTCAACCCGCAATGGAAAAATAGATAAATCCCTTGGTTACAATCACAAGATTTTATAACCAAAATGCGTTAAAATCGCCGCCATTATAAGTTAAGTTGTTCCTTATCATGTTTGAATTAAAATATCACACTCCCTTTGAATGGACAGAAGGTGTCTTAGCGGACTTCAACACCTTTTTGCAAGACCATGCTGCCGCTGAAAAGAAAGCATCGGGTATGGCTATGTCAATGCTGTCGCATTACCCAGATCGTCGTAAACTTGTTAAAGCTATGACCGACTTAGCGCTTGAAGAAATGATTCATTTTAAGCAAGTTCTCAAGCTATTAATGGAACGCGATATTTCATTGGGTAACGATCAAAAAGACCCTTACATTAAGCAAATTCGTGGCTTATTCAGAAATGGCCGCGACGAGTTTTTAATGGATCGTCTACTCGTTGCGGGTGTTATTGAAGCAAGAGGGCATGAACGCTTTTCATTAGTTGCCGAAGCGCTACCTGCTGGCAAAGAAAAAGAGTTTTATGTGGCCATCGCAAAATCTGAAGAAAAGCATAAAAACTTATTTGTCGAACTTGCCTACGAGTATTTCGACAAGCATGAAGTAGATACACGACTAGAAGAAATTCTTATTGCTGAAGCCAAAATCTGTGAAAGCATTCCGTTTACAGCCGCACTTCACTAAATGGTATCACGCGCATAGGGCTCAGTGAGTCCTATGCACAAAATAGGTACTTACAAAACAGTAATTAAGCATTTTGAAAATACTTTTTCAAACTGTGATTGATTAAATAAACATCAAACATCTCGCTTTCCTCCTATAGTTAAAGTAATCAATAGTGAGGATAAAAGCATGAAATGGATGATGACTCTCACAACGCTATCGTTAATTGGTATCGTAATTACGGGTAACTCAATTTACTCTGAAGTGAAAATCTTTCAGAGCAACGAAAAGCCAACCGAAATAACCGCCAGTATGTATCGTTCTCTTATTTGGCACAGTGAAGTGTACAAAGACGATGAGTTTCTAACTATTTCAAATAGTTACTTTAGCGATGGCAAAATCGATACCCGTGAATATTCTAAACTAACCAGTTTAGCAAAGAAAAATACCGGTCCACTTATTTACCTGCAAGAATCTGATGAACAGCTTTGGCACGCAAGGTATAAGTACAAGCAGTATCTCGAAGAAAACATTCCCTCTGAACTTGCGTCAATCCATTGACTGGGCTTGTTTAAAGTCGCTTATTAAAGAACTGAGCTCGACAAGTGTTGGCTCACCGCCTAAATAATTTGTATCGATGTGATAAGTGTTCCCAATCCAATAGGGCAGAGGGGTCGAGTTATGGCCATGAATAGAAAAGTCGACGCCTTGGTTGTGCAAAACCTTACCTTGTTTTGTAATAGCTCTATCCCAAAGTAAGCCGGTAACGGCTTGAGAATGATTGCGAGGAATATTTTGCCAATGCCAATTTTGTGGCACCGTGTGCGACAAACCAATCGTCATGCCTGCATATTCAATAAGGTAAGAAAGAGGGCAATTAAGGAGTTGCAGGCAAACATCCACACGTTCAGCCTCGCTTAATTCGTAATGCCAATGCCCGCCATTTTCAACCCATAACGCGTGATAACCACTATCTTGTGCAAGAACTGATTCAAGCATCATATGTTCATGATTACCCAGAGTCATATAAACACCCAGCTCTTTAAACCTCTGTAATAGGGCAACACTGTGTGCACCTCTATCAATAACATCGCCAAGTGCAAATAATATATCGTTCGCTGCATTAAAATTTACCGATGCTAACGCACGTTCAAACTTGTGTAGGTCGGCATCTAAATCACCAATAACAAAAACACGTTTTTTAGCATCAAGTGTCAGTTTTACTTGCACAGTATTATTGAGAATGGCTTGGCAATTAACTAAATTCAAAATGCATTCCTTTCACGTTCTATGAATATTAGCCTAACATAACTCGTTGCCTTTTTGGCAAGGGCTGGATATTATCTAGTCTCATTATTTAGGAGCACGCGCCAACATGAACAACTAAACCTGTTATCCAATTTCATTTTTTCTTTGGACCAACAGGGTTAGTAGGCGTTGCTCACTATCACTTTACACGCGTAAATTGTCTTTGCGTTACTAACGCTTTCTGCCCCTGTAATACAGGAGGCTCTATGCCACAACTTCACGCTTTTAACCTTTGCTTTCAGCATGCCAATGGCAAACGTCTGTTTAACAATATAACACTGTCATTAACAGCAAAAACAACCGCACTTGTTGGTCGCAATGGCAGTGGTAAATCAATTTTAGCATCGTTACTTTGTAAAGAGCGCTCACCAACGTCAGGAACAGTAAACAGCAGCGGCGTAATGGGTATATATAAACAAGTCGACGACATTAAACGGTTAAATACCCTCACAGTTGCTGAATCTATAGGGCTTGATCATTACTTCAACGCCTTACAGGCCATTAATGAAGGCCAATTCACAGAACACGACTTAACATTAGTGGATGGTTATTGGGATTTAGAACAACGCTTTAATTCTGTATTAAATAAATTAGGCCTTAAAAACATCACTGCCACTGCGCGTGCGAATTCCTTAAGTGGGGGGCAACTCAGTCAATTAAAATTATGGGCTTTATTTACCTTAAAGCACGATATTTTGATTCTCGATGAGCCTTCAAATCATTTAGATAATCACGGTAAAGCATGGTTAAAAAATCAAATTGAATCATATCCAGGGCAAATACTACTGATCAGCCATGACCGAGAGTTACTAGAAATTGTTGATGAAATATGGGAACTATCTTCACTGGGGTTAGTTGTTTATGGTGGCAACTTTACAGATTACACCCGCCAAAAACAGCAACATGTTACAGCATTAGAAAACAAGCTTAATACAGCGACAAAACAACAAAGTAAGCTTGAAGCTCAACAGCACGTTAATAAGCAAAAAGCAGAAAAACGCGCGAATAAAGGCACAAAGCTTCAAAAATCAGGCAGCCAGCCCAAAGTACTTCAAGATGCTAAAAAAGACAGAGCCTCAGCAAATCAATCATCGCAAAGTAAAAACGCAGCAAAAAGAGAGGCGCAAATCACTAAAAATAAACAAGTGCTTATATCTCAACTTGAGCAAATAAAACCCCAACAGTTCTATTTAAATCAAACAGAATTTAAACGCCAAAAAGCAGTAACACTCGAGAACGTTGTATTGCAGTATGGAACGAACATCCCCTTAAATTTATCGCTTTATAATGATGAAAAAATACATTTATCGGGCGCCAATGGCACCGGCAAATCAACACTTTTAAAAACGATGATGGCTAAATTGCCAGTTAGAGCAGGGCAGATACATGTTAATCAACCACTCTATTATTTAGACCAACATTTTTCATTAATAAATAATGACTTAACCCTGCTTGATAATCTAATGTTCTATTGCCGCGAGTTAACCCACAATACAGCCCGAACACTCCTTGCTAGTTTAAACTTCAGAAAAGACGACGTTTATAAACAAGCCGCACAGTTAAGTGGTGGCGAAAAAATGAAACTCGCAATGTGTATCGTAAGCCATATTGAAAAGCATGTTTTTTTGTTACTCGACGAGCCCGATAATCACCTAGACCTTGAATCAAAACAGCTTTTAGCCGATGCATTACACGCATTTAATGGCGGGTTTATCATAGTCAGCCATGACCAGTACTTTATAGAGGGAATTGGTTGTCATAAGAAAATTGCATTATAAACGCTGAAACTATAACGATAGCGGCCAAGGGGTAGGGTATGGCCATCGGTGCAAACTCAATAAACTTGCTTTTCATTGTTATTGTTCAAATTGGTGGCGCATTCGCCACCGTTGCCGCAGTAAAACAGATATTACTTGGATAAAGCAAGTCATCAAAAAACATGGTGAAGATATAACGAAATTACAGGACAAATTATGATAGCGACATTAGGTAAATATTTAGTAGTTAAATTACTAACCGAAGCATATATAAAACGAGTGTGTTTAGCCACGGCTAAGCACTTAGCTAGCAAGTCAGAAAACAAACTTGATGATGAATTGGTTGAGGCACTTTCGAATGCACTAGAATAAACTATTGTAAAATTTAAAAAACAAGGCTAGATTTAATTAAAAAGAAGGAACTTTAATATGAATAAAAAGGATCTAACTAGCCTTTTCGAAAAGCTATATTTTCACGAGCTGAATATAAGGGAAAGTACATTCACCCGAGTTCAAATTAACTTTGCTATATTCTTTACTGGCTATTCCATAATATTCTATATGTGGCGGGTTCTGGATTTTAATTCTAGTGTGGTTGCAATCGCATCATTTCTTACGTTATCAATAATTAGCATACTCATATCTTTAAAAGGTTTGTATTATTTAGTCCGCGCATTTTGGGGGACTGAGTATAGAGCTGTACCAAATTCAGACGAAATAAACAGTTACTACAGTCAAATGATGAAATATATTTCAGAGGTGAAAGACTACAATAAAAATTACCCTGAAAATAGTCAGGAAGTACCTAAAATTAATGAGATTATGAGTGATTTTTATCACAGTAAACTAACAGAGTGTTCGACAAATAATTCTTTAGCAAATGAAACAAGGTTTATGTATTTACATAATTCTATTAGGTGGCTCTTATTTTCAGCAGTGCCATTCATAATAGCAAGCATAATATTTGTAATTAATGATCTTGATACATCTTCACCAAGAAAAGAAATTTTGATTAAAGATACATCGGTTTCTAGTGAGCTAAATAAAACAAATGCTATTTTTCAGAAGTTTCAATTATCAAGTGACGAAATGAGTAAGAAACAGCTAGTAGAAGTTGTAAATCAGCAATATCAAATAAATCAGCTATATTTAAATTCAATTGAAGCTACTAGCGAACAAAGTATTAGGCTTTATCAGTTAACATTAAAGTTAAATGAAATATTAGAAAGAACATTAAAGAAAATTGAAACTAAATCGAATAACCAACAGGGACAACAATCTCTAGGAGGGTCAATTGAAAGTAAATGAGCCAAAAAGGGTACCGCCACCGCCACCGGTTAGGCCTTTGCCGCCTGATACCAGAGTAATAAAAGAAAATGGAAAGCCACCGGCTAGAAGTAAAATTATAAATGAGAAAAAAGGGTAAGAAATGTTAGATGCAACAAAGGATTCTCCGCCGCCGCCGCCAACTCCACCAGTAGCGCCACGCTCAAGAGCGTTTAACGACGAGAAAAAAAGTAAATAAATTGAAAGAGGCCATATTACAGGCCTCTTTTTATGCTGTTTTCTTATCTCCGTACTTCAAAACAATATCTTTTAGAGCAAGCTGGTCACTCATTTTGATTAAGTCATTACCAATGATTTTTAGTGTTTCACTGGCTTCAACTAAGTCATACAGGTGTGCAATTTGAGCTTGCAGAGCATCTACATGGCTTTCGTTATAGCGAACAGAGCGTTGTAAGAACTCAATTTTGTTGATGAAATTAGAGTCATATCGTTTGCCGGTTGGTGTCCATAAGTAACCATCGCGACAAATATAAAAACCATTCCATGATGTATGTCTAGACACCGAGCCATTAATCCGTTGTTCCAATAATTTTACCGCCCTTGGACAGGGGTTATCTTTTGCTATCCAGCGTTCGAGAGTGCGCTCCGTATTTATAGTTAGAAATTCCATTGCTGCGCGGCGATCTAATCGCCCAAAACTCATAAACCCAGCTCTAAAAAGTAACTGCTTAAAATTAGTCATTATCCTTAATCCTTGACGAACGTATGTAGGCTGAGCCTGCGCGGAAAAAATAACGATGATTTTTTTAGATTGCTAAAAGGGGTTTCAATGTAAGCCGCCGATTGTTTTTGGAAAAAAAGACGTAAGATTTTAGAATTGCTTAATTATGTTAAATAAGGCAAGTTTTAATTAATTCAGAGTAAGGTTAGTGATTTAAAGGCAGTTTAAAACTGATTTAAACTACCTTTAAACTTAAAGAAGGGCTTAGCTGTTTAAAGCCCATGTTTGAGCAAAGTTATCAGTTGCTAGTTGATGTGCTTCTATAATTTCGGCTTTCGTACAATCAATCATTATTCCAGTTCCAACATCAGCAGTTGACCAAGGAATAATATCTGAATCACCTAACTGCCAATGTTTGATAAGTGCATTGGCTAGTCGCGTAATACTCAGCTCGTCGGCATCGAACTTTTTGCCTGTTGATATTTCAACAATCGCATTATCAATTTGGCTTTGGCGCTCAAGTTTAAAAATAGTGACTTTGTAGGGTTCAAGTACTTCACCGACCGTTCTTATCGCTGGTCGCTCTGGTGCTGTAGGTAAAGGCTTAGGTTCTGCTTCCGTTATGCTTCCATCTTCATTTGCAACCGGCTCGGGTAAGTTAGCGTTGTATTGTTCAACTTCGTTTAGTTCAACTAAGTAATTGAAATAGGCGCTAGCCCATTGCCATTGCTCAGTTTCACTTTGAATCTCAGCAAACTTATGAAGGTTATCCGTTTTACCTTTTGCTATCAGTTCTGAAATATTTTTCGCGCCTACAGGCCCTTGTAGCAACGTTGGCAAACCTTGTTCGTTAAGAGCGGGATTTTTCTCATCATCGAGAACGATAAAATCTAATATTGGTTCGAGTTTATTTGTCATTTTTAATCCATCCTAATGGTTCTACACAACGAGCTGTACCAACTAAAACAGTGTTACCATTTTCGTCGAGCATTGTGGTTTGGTTATCGGCGATATGAACTTTGCCATCATCACCCCAATCCGTGCCATTGTGCTTAAGCTCTGTGTATGCGTAGTTGATAAAACCTTGTTGGTTATCAGATAAGTTATAGTTCAGTGCCTTAACCCCAACCGCTTGAGCACTCGCTGATCCTAGAGAGATACTGGTATGTATAGGAAGCGGTAATTTTAGAGAACCCCCTGATCCAATACTAACGCTTGTTAACATACTTGTTGATGGGTAAGCTGCTGTTGTTTTTGTTGTTGTCCTTTTGCCTATAAGCCCCTGACAAAAGAAACCGCTGTTAGCATGACCACCGTCACCGTCAGCAAAAGCCGTAACATAAACCCCTCCTAATCCTTTTAGCCCACCTAGTGGCTTGTAATTACTACTGGGTTTACAAGATAAGGCATTAGTTGTGTAATTAATAAGATACACAGCATTTGAAGGGAAAGAGTGTGACCATTCATCTTTAATAGAATCAAAATAGGCTAAGGAAGTCCAAGCATTGTAATTCGTCCACGTAACACCAGCATCTGTTGTGGATTGTAAAGGGAGTTGTTCTACTAAAGGTCTAGTAAGGGGGAATTTTTTGCTAGTTCCGTCTGGAATAACAGATATCCAACCACCACTCCAACCACCTTTTAAATCATCACAAAGGAGGATATCTAAAGGAGCACCTATTACATCAAGCTGTGTGTATTTGTGGGATATCTCAACATCTTTGGGATAATAAGCACCTATCCATAATTTTGTGTCTATAGGGAATTTAGAATTAAACTCACTAGTTATATCTCCAGAACCATATAAATAAGCCCCGTTGTTAGAGAAGGGCCAAGCAGCATAGTTAGATAGGAAGTTTACCCTTTTTATAACCATGGCTTGATTATTATCACCTACAAGTATCCAATGGGTAGCACCCTTGTTTTCAAATACAAAGGTTGTGGTGTTCCTTGGATTATCCGAAGCAGAGGTTGAGAAAGAGGTTGTGTTGTTATTTGCTAAGCTGTAAGTGGCTGGGGCGCTTACTGTTACGGTTTCGGTCAAAAATTGTGTTATGTTTAAAAACTCTCTTCCTCGATAAGTGCCATCTTTTATACTTAAATCAGCCTCAGCGAAATCAACATCATTTAGCCCCGAAGCTTTATAGCGCATATCTCTACAAACACCACCTTGTCCGCTTGAATAGATAGCATCACAAAGCTTACCATCTTCTCTACCAGAGAAACCCGAATTAATATTTCCTGAGCCTATTGTGTATCCTGCACTTGTATTGTCAGCCCCCCCATCAACTGGGTTAAAAAGATCTGCTTTATTTGTTGGTATGATAGCCTCTGACTGATGCCAATATCGTCCCGCCGAGGATGATACTGTAGAGTTTAACCTTGAAGAACCTAATGGATTAAAAGGGTGATATGCTCCTTTATTCAACCTACTCGCGGTGCCACAAACCAAAAAGTAACATTCGTCATTCACCGCTCTATTTCCAACTGTTCTCCCTGTATAAATAGCAATATCAGATTTAGCATTTAAAGAAATACCTGTAGCATTACCTGTACCATAAGTTAGCGGGCCGACTTCACCAAGGGTACTCGCTGAATCTGCAAGCCCTTGAACTTCGGGTCTATACTTAGCGTCAAAAAACAGATAGTTTGCGGATGAGCCTGTACTGGTATCAATTGCATTCCAATCACCATTACCCGCCCCCGCAAAACTACGACCTCGGACACACCATTGATAAAATTTACCCGTGGCATCATCAAAGTAGATATTGTTTTTAGGATCAATTGCAATTGCTATGCGCTGTGCTTCGGTAGCTGTTTGCCAGTTAACACCTTTACCACGGCTAGTTGTATCACCTATATACCATGCAAAATACGTAACAGGGCGTACATTATCACTGACAGTAGTAACGCCATTAATATTGGTTGCTTGGCTTTGAATTAACCCATATTCATAAACAAATGGGTCGGGATCATTAATCTCGCGCAAGAAGGCTTCAAAACCCCACATATCAACGCGGTCAGTAACAACCTTATTGGTTTCAGTTTCACTTGCAAACGCGATTGCAGCTGTGGCATGGTTAACACTGGTGCCCGTAGCGCTATCATAAGTACGAGTACCATCTTCTTCGGGTGGAAATTTCACGGGGCAAGAATAAGCGCCCGAAAACCCGTCAGAGTTATCTTGCCTCAACTTTGTAATTACACCTGAAATATTAATCACGGGTGTTTTTGATTTAGAATCCCCCCCAACATTTAATATAGACTCGCGGCCCAGATATAAACGGTTTTCACTTTTACTTAGGGGTCTTGGACTTAGCCCTTGATTTACACTCTCGGTATCGCTGTTGTGCTTACCAAAATGCACAAACCCACTTGCAGCAAACTTTTCAGTATTAGCTGCACGGCGAGCTTCAAACTCGACCTTACGCATGGCCCACGGGTAGGGGTGATACGCATCCAGTTGTGCGGCGTTATCGGCTTCAATCTGCTTGAGGGTTTTAACTGTTGTCGTTGTGCCATCTTTGTTGGTAAACGTTACGTTCCCCATTTTAGTTTGCCAATCTTGCATCGCTTTATAATTGTTATTTACAAGCGCGTTGGCTTCATTTAATGCCGCAATAACGGTTTTGAATTCGGCTGTTGTAGGTATAACTATACATGGTTGATTGCTCTGAGTGCTATGTGACCAGGCTTTTACAAGCTCTATGAGCTGCTCGTTTGCTGCGCCCACAAATGCGCGGTTTATTTCAACTATAAAGCCTGCAAGGACTAAAAAGTCACCGCTACGTATATTGGCGATACTCTCGCCACTGTTGATTTGTACGACTTTAGAGCCGTTATTTATACTGGCCTGTTCGGCTGTAAATGCTGCCATTCTTTAGTCCTCTAAATTATTCGCTCGCAGCGAGTGACAGGTATTGTCCTACGCCCGAAACAGCATAAAAATTATTAACTTGCGCTCTAACTCGGTATTTTTGATAGCCAGAGCCTGGTCGGTGTGTTGTTGTAAATGATTTATTTGAAGATGATGATGCAATGTAGGGCACGTTTGGAGTGCCTTGTTCAGCTTCAAAGTAGCCATCAGTACAGCTGTAACTACCTGAAAATGATTGAGATTGAATTACCGTCCAACCACTACCGTTCCAACGTTCTAAATAGAGCGTTCCACTTGTTGGCTGAAATTGTTGTGTTGATGGACAGTTGACAGACGTAGGGTCGCCATTAGTTGGTCCGTAATGTGTTCTGCGATGGCTATAACTTACCGCGAAACTTATTGTGTTGCCATTTGATGTAATCTCAAGCTCGCGGCTTGGGTTATTAACTAAATGCGAAGTCGTAACGCTACTTTCTAACGAACCCGCAATGAATGAGCCTCTAGTAAAACTGTTGCCGTTAGTATCCTTCCATTCCGTCGCGTTTGCGCGGGTACACATACTTAAATCTGGCAATCCGTTCTTCATAAACTTAGGGCCATACCAGTACCATAAGTTTTCAGGTCCAAAGCCACTTGCTAACTCTATTTTCATAAAGTTAGTGCCTATCAAATCAATACGCGGTGATTCAATGCGGGTGTTTGCTCTGAAAACACGCCCATCAACTGTGCCATCAATGAGTGTATCGCCATGCACGTGCAGGGCATATTCTACCCACCAAGTACCATTAAATCGTTTAGTCGTTTCGACTTTGGGATCATTCGATTTGTAAATAGTAACAATGTCGTTTAAAACAGGAGTTTGATCTGGTACCGCGTTTTTTGCAGTGATGTCATACCAGACACCATCGTTTGTTGCTATGAAGTAGCGGCCAGCACCTCGACTACCATCCGCGCCAGCATCACCTTTTACGCTGTCACCTTTATCGCCCTTTTCACCTTGTATTATGTACTCAACAGGCGAAGACCATTCCGTCTTAGTCCAAGTATTGTTTACGATGCGATACCTCGTTTTAGATACCCATGTGATCTGACCGCTTACATAGATGGGGGTATCATTCCAACCGCTTGGGAATGATTCTGTTGTACCGTCAAATGAACCTCCCGATGGTAGGATAGGTTTAGATACTGAAGCTCTAAATATGTAACTAACAAAGCTGCCATCATTACCGTCAAAGTAATCAGTCCCCTTAATGGGCGTGTAACCGTCTTCGCCATCCCTAACAACAACGCTGTTACCACTGCCATCGGTTACCGTGTAGGTACCATTGCCATTATTAGTTACTGTTGGGATTGGGGCCTTTTCACCATCACGAATAGTAATGCTATCTGTGCCATTGCTAATTGTGTAAGAACCATCAGGATTAGTTGATAATGTGGGGGTAATACCATCTTTGCCGTTTTGCGCTTTGATATCGTCAAGGTTGCTAACAGTGTGGCCGTCACCCAGTACTAAACGGCCTTTGAATGTATGAACAGGGTTAGCTGGGTCTGAATTATCAACGTATGAGGTTGGTACAAAGGTCTCACCTATCATCACACCTTGGCGGATCACATCACCCACTAAATCTAGGTTGCCCACTTCGCCATCGTTATAACCGGCTATTCCCACAACGCGACCATTGTTATCGAGCGTCCAACCACCACGCGCAACCAGTTTACCGTCTACTGTTGTAAACAATTGGCGTAGCTGTTTAATGCTGGCGCTGCTGTCACCATCACTGATTTGCATGTTGGCAATAAACTCAGCAAGCGGCCCTTTAACCCAGGAACCACCATCCGCCACACATTGCACCGCATCATTTTCATTGGTGATTTGGCCCTCAGCATTGACACAATAACCAACGGCAGTACGGGTGTACTCTTGTGATGTTGATATAGCTTCGTTTTTGGCTGCTTCGGTATCGTCATTGATTTTGGCTGTCAGCGTTTGCTGCAGGGTACTAAAAGCTTGGTCTTGACTTGCAAAGGTTTCGGCCACTTCATCAAATTGCGCGATTGTGTCAGCAACAAACGATTCGAACTCTTGATCACGCAGTGTGTTCGCTTCATCAATTGTCGCAATCGCCGAAGTTACATCACTAAAGCGAGCGCTAACATTATCAAACGTTGCTTGATAGCGCTGGTCACGTATTACACTCGATTGATATTGGTTAGATACCGCTTGGTTTAAGCTCGTAATAATTGCTTTGCTGTCGTTAAATAACGCGGCAAGTTCAAGCTGCTGCTGTGCCAAGCTTTCAAGTTCTGTGGTTTGGGCTTGCAGCTTCTCATTCGCGAATGCGGCTTTTACGTCTAGCTCCGCTAATTCATTATCGCTGAGGAGTGCATTGTATGCTGCAATAACGGCGTTTAAGTCGGTTGCTTGCTGAGCTTGGTTTAAGCCCTGAATTTGCACAATACTGGTTGATATTGTGCCCTCAGCGGCATCTAAGCGCTCTTGTACGTCTGAAAACTTGGCGTCTACACCGTCTTCTTGTGCGTTATACGCCGTAATGCGCTGCGCTATGTAAGATTCCGCACCATTTATGAATTGCTGGGCATTGTTTGCTTTTTGGAGTGTGTCATTATCTGAAAATTGCTGCAGTGTAGCACTGACTTTATATGTTGCATCAAACGTATTAAGTGATTGCTGTACGTTACTTTGTGTTTGAAACCCTTGCAGCGTCACCCACGCAGCACTAATTTCAACGGCTCGTTGCACGGCTGGACCATCAACCCACGTATGGCCAGCTGTTTCACATGCAATGGCATCATCCTCATCAACACGGTTGCCTTGTGCATCAACACAATAGCCCGTGACTGCACGGGTAAACTCGTTTGCCGTAGCCAGCATTGCTAAGTCTTGGTTTTGAAACTCGATGCGAAGTTGCGATCCCATACTGGCACGGGCTTGCTGTTCAGTGATAATAGCTTCATCTAACGATATTAAGTCAGCTTCAGCTTCTCCCATCCGTGCACTTAATTGCTCACGTGCTGTTACTTCAGTCGATAGGTCATCCGCATTAGCGCGAATTTGTTCTTCAGCCAACGCGATTGAATCATTTATACCGTTCGGTCTATTTACGAACTGAGTAATTAAATTAGTAATTGTCCCATCCGCTGCGTTGATCCATTGCTGGGCTTCTTTAGCAGCTTCAATAACACCGTCATCGTTAATTTGCTGGATTGTTGCTGTAATGCCATGCTCACCGTCAAACGTACTAATGAATTGCTGTACGTTAGACGCGGTTTGGAAGCCTTGCGCATCAACAAATACTGCTGTGTAGTTGTTAATTAGCTCAACTAATGGACCTGCTACCCATTCATGGCCAGCGGCAATACAGGCTAGGGCATCAACTTCATCAACGTGGTTTCCATCTGCATCGATACAATAGCCCACAGTCGCCTCAAGCCGTTCGTTTGCTTGCGCAACTGAGCGTTCGCCTTCTCGGGTAATTTCAGCTCTTAACTCACGTTCGGTGCTGCTTCGTGCTGAACGTTCATTAGCAAAGGCTTGATTTAAGCTTGTTAAATAGGCTTGGTTTTGAGCAAAAGCACCGGCTAACTCTAATTGCTGCGTCGCTAATGAGCCAACGTCATTCGTAACAGCCGTTAGCTTTTCATTAGCAACAGCTAAGCTATAGCCTTGCTCGGCTAAATCCTTGTCTTGCTGTAACTGGTTATACGCTTGAAGGATATCTGCTAAACCTTGCTCTTTTACATCAAGTTCAAGGCCGCTTATTTGCGTTACGCTTTGGCTGATTTCGCCTTTAATCGCATCTAAACTTTGCTCGGCACTCGCTATGCGCTGATTTACGCCATCTTCATTGTTTAGAATACTGGTAACTTGGTCGCGTATAGTGGCGTTTGCGCCATCAATCCATGATTGTGCAGCGTTCGCTTTTAAAATGGTGTTGTTGTCTGAAAACGCCTGTAAAACCGCACTAATATTGTATTGGGTATTAAACGAGTCAATTAAGGTTTGTACATTGCTTTGTGTTTGAAACCCCAGCGCATTGACCCAGGCTGTTGTTGCGTACTGCGCCATGATACCGGTACGGGCATTGATATCATTTTCAAGTGTTGTCGTGCGCGCGGTAATATCAGCAAGGGCTAAATCATTCGCGCCACGTTTTCCGACTTCTATCGAGTCGATATCACACGGGCCTAAATCAAAAGCAAGGCTGGTAATTGTGCCTACATACCCATTTGTGCCGGTTGCATCAAGGGTCAATGTTTCCCAGTCATCCGTTGTTGGCTCACGTAAATGGAGCATGGTAGCGCCACCATTAAAGCTGATATTACCTTTCCATGTTGCACCCGCGTGTTTACGCACGCGAATACGAAACATCGGGTTTTCAGTGGCATCGTAGCTAATTACAGGTGTAGAGACGGGGTTGGTGGCCACAATATAACCTTGGGCATGGTGGCTATCCGCACCCGCAAACCCTTCAACGCCCGTATTAAATTGCCAGCTGTAGGCTGGTTGTAATGCCGCAAGGGCACCGGCTATTTGGCCTTCAACTTGTGCAAACGTCGCCCGTTGATTAATTTGGGCCGCTTGAATAACTAACGTTGCTTCGGCTTGCGTAATACGGTTTTGTGATTGCGCTATTTGCTTCGCGTTGAGCGTGATTTTACTTTCAGCGCCTTCAATAAGTAGCTGCGCACTGTTAAAGCTTTCATCTGTGTAGGCAAATGCACGGTTAACGATGGTGCCGGTATCTGGATCAACATACACAGCTGCATCGATTAAACGCTCATTGTTAAAGGCTCTGCGCTCATACTCATTGCGCCAATTGGTATAGGCTGCCGTCACATTTAAAACACTTAACCCTAAATCTTGTTGCTGTAGGCGCTGGCTTTCAATAGCAATTTGATTGATTTTAATCAGTGCAGGGAGGCTGTTGTTCTTTGATGCATCCAATACTTCGGTAACACGTTCTAACTCATTTATTTTACTGTTTGATTGTGCAAGCTGGCTTTGTAAGTTGTTCGGGTTATCAGCATCAATGACCTCTACTTTTTCAGCAAGACCCGTAATTGCATTGATATTCTTGGTAATGAGCGAAGGTAAATTATCTTCAGTCTCAGGGCGTAAACGGTCGACTTGCTGATTAATATCGTTAATTAAATTTTGTGCTTCCTGGCTTAAACGCGTAAGGGGAAGCTCATTAATAAACTCGGTTAAGTCGACTGTCGTCGTGGTGGCCGATACATCCACCCACGCGGATGAACCTAAGTGGTTCACACTGCGTACTCTAAAGTTGTATTCCGTTTCGCTCTTCAAACCAATGCGGTTATAAATCTGTGCTAAAACACGTTCACCCGATTGCGGCTGTGCGGTTGTCCCTAAGAACTCCCATTCAAACTGGGTACCAATGCCTGCAGCAGCAAGCTCGGCTGTCAGGGTGATTTGATTGTAATCAGCAAGTACATGTACAACAGGTATCGATGGGGTAAGCACGCTAAACTGCACACCGACCGTATCAGAGCGTTGGCCAAAAATATTTCTAGCGCTAATACGTGCGGTGTATTCACCAAGGGCAAGCTTAGGGATGGTGACTTGCGTGTACGTTACCGTTGTTTTAAATACAGGTTCTGTTGATGATGTATTAATAAACTCAACATCGTATTCATGCACAGCAAGCGGTGTAGGGTGGTTCCATTTTACAATGCCGTTTCCATCGCCATCAATCGTTACCCGTACATCAAAAATAGGCTGTGGACGGCCCACCAAATAATCACTGTTCGGTGTTAAATCTTGTGCGCCTGGTATTAAGTTATCACCCCATAAGCCTGGGCCATCTTCAATGCACATTAACGTTACGCCGCCATCTAAACGAAAACGACGATCTGTCACACGGTAGATTTTATTGGTAATCGATTCACCAGGTAAGTTTAGGTAAACGGTTCTACCGACTGCAGCGGCTAAACCTTTGTGTTTAAGTGGTAATTCAATTTCACCTAAGCGTGTTTGTTCAAGGTGAATAGTAGCCAAGCGCTGTGCTGTGGTACTGCTTCTAACAAAGGGTAAAGTTATCGACTTTTCTAATATCTGGTTATCACGCGCCTGGTATGCCGAAGATATTACCGGTGGCGCGTCTGTGCGCTCGTAGTTTTGCTCGGGGTCGGTAAATGTAGCGCGAACCACATTGGCGCGGTCGCGTAAATCGGCATGCCATTTAATCTTAATGTTCCCGTGAACATCATCTGCATTAATGGTGTATGTCGGGTTGCCATACCAGGCACCCACACGCACATACCATTGGCCCATTTGCCTAAAAATCTTACCCGCAAAACAGGATTCAAGTTGGTTTAATACATCAAGGGGTTTCGTGGTAAAGGTAAAACTGCCGTTTGTTGTATAACGTGGCTCAGTGGTGATATTGCCGTCTTTATCAGTAAATTCGGCTTCTTCATCACACACGTTAATGGCAGCAATCCACCACTCAAGCGGTAAGCGCTCAAAAGGGACTTCATGCGCGCCATAAAAACGTACATAGTGCAGGGCACATAACACCGCGTTTTGTGACCAAAGCCAGGTGGTTTCATCATCAGGGTTTTGATTTGTGTCGCGAGGGTCCCACACCCGGGCACCGCGAATTAAAAACTCAGTATCGCTAATACCATCCGGAAAGACTTCACGGTTATTTTCAAACTCAACAAAGATATGCGCTTGGCCATACCCAATGTGTGCCGCTGTCCAGCCTGCCATTTTAGCCACCGCTTTACTGTTCGCGGTTGTGTGGCGGCCATCGCTTAATTCATAGTCCCAGCTTTCACTTGGGTACTCAGTCAATGGCTTATCAGCAATGTAGATTTCTTCAAGGGCATCAATCGGGGCACCATTAATCAGCACCACCATTTGAACAAATTTCTTTTTATCGCGCTCAACTTCAGCTTGGTGGGCAATAACACCACCGACACGGTCACGGCCAAAGGTAATACGGCGCGGTTGGTCTATGCCTTTTTGTAAGCCCTTAGCAAGTGTGGCTAAGTCTTCTTCAGGCACATCAGGGGTGAGCGAGTCCCACAGAGCGCCCACCGTTTTATCAAAGAGACTGCGACCAATGCCGAATAAGTCGCCGCCTGTATCTACAACGGTATCGACAACTTTAGACATTGCGCGGCTCCAATGGGTAAACTGCTTTCACATAGCTCATAGGTTTGGTGACTAGGCCATATTCACCCACACACACCACCGCATTAACGGTGACTATCCCGCCAACAAGTTCACCGTTAAATTCAACAAGGGCGCAATCACCACGGCGCGCATACGCAATAGGAATTTCAGGGTTTAAACGGTCTTTAAATACGCTTTGAACATCGTTTAAACCGCGTTTAAAGAGTTGTTTAAACGCACCATTCTCAGAGCGGTATTTACCCCGAAAATCTGCAGCAACGTCTTGGCCTGTCGCAAAGCGAACCCAATCTGCCACAAGTAGGCAGCAATCATTTTTGCCCCACTGAAACGGCATGCAATTACGTTGGTTTATAAAGGCGGCTAGTTTAACGGTGGCGTTCACGGCGTTTATTTCCTATGTAGTTACCAGGTTGTGTGTCAGGTAGGTTTTGTTTATTGGCAGACGCTTGCTCACTAAAAAAAGCATCATCAGGGAAGAGGGCGCGTTGTGTGGCATCATTCCAGCGCTGGTGTAAGCGTGATTCTTTCCAGCGCTCACTTTCACCTGCCACACTTAATTGCACTTGTGATACTGCACCGCGCTCTACATCGCACGCCACAATGTAACCACTTTCAAGCAACTGACTTTGGCTTACGCGGTAGTGTTCATCTACGGTAACAAGGTAGATTTCGCAGGTGTGGCCAATAGGGTCGTTTTCAGCGACTTCAGCCAGTACGGCAGTGTCTTGCGTGTGAAGGGTTAAGCGAATACGGGCGCTGTCGTTCTTGTCATTAGCAGGGATTTCACTCACGGTGCCTAGCATGCCTAAGCCATGCCAGGTTAGGTTTTTAAAGCGACGTTCACCCACACCCGTATGCAGTAATACATCACCGCTTTTAAATGCCAGGCGAACAAAGTAACGGGCGCGACCACTAGTGGCTAAATCAGTGAGTAACCCAGCGTTTAACGACTCCATTAAAACGCCTCCCGTCCTTTAATCTTCCAGCTGGTGACAATGCCTTTTTTATATTCAGCGCTATCGATGCCCTGGTTGTTATCCGCAAGGCGAAACAAACCACGCGGCTGTTTAAAGGTGATTAAGGTGTTATCAGCAGGGATTTTACGCAGGGGTGATTCAAACACGACAGTGGCACGGCCAAGTGAATCACTGACCAAATCACCGGTTAAAATCTTTAGTTCTGTATTTTGGCCAACGCCCACTTGCATACGTTCGCCGGCAACCAACAAGGTTTGGTTTAGCGGTAAACCATCAATAACCAGTGTATTGCCGTCTTGGTTTTCACCACGTACATAACCAGTAAAGTCTTTATCTAGTTGCTCTCGACGATAATCAAATAGGGTAAAGGTACCCACTTGCCCACGCAGGCTTGCAATAAACGCATCAAGCGCCAACGCTTCACGCTCAGGCACATTGGCTAATTCAATTTCAAATTCCCAATAAGCACCTTCTAGGTCATACACCTCAGTGGCGTTATTAGCTTTGTTTAAATGCACTTGGCTATTCGGCACTAACTTAAAGTTAGAGCGTTTAGGGCGTTTGGGTAAGGGAAGTGGGACTGTCATCGTTACCAGGCTTTAAGTAAAACACTGGTAACGAGTATAAAATTTAGGAGATAAGCTTTCGGCTGGAAAGGAGTTTACAATGGGTTCTTATGATCTAAAGACTCTTCTATAATTTGGTACACTGGATGTTTTGCAATATCCACATCAAATTTAACACCATATATAGTAGCTTGGTCAATATAATATAAAAAGAGGTCTATTAAATGCTCTTTATATGTCTTTTGTTCTTTATGTTTTTCTATAAAATCTAGCAAATCTATAAAGTTTTTGATTGTAGGGAGCTTTTTTTCCTTAGTGAATGATGAGCTTTTACGATACTCTCCAATTACATGATCTTTATAAACTGGCTTTAAAATGTCCAATGCACTCATTTGTGAGCCACTTGCAATTATTCTGTTCATTTTTGAATAATTGCTTAAGCAATATCTGTGAGTTAGTGGAATTTGAAAACATAGTTGTTGGTAATTTCTCTCTCTCTTAGAAGCTCTGTCCTGAAGTAATTTTTCATGAAAATCCTTAGATATTTTATTGACTTCCCCAGAAGTGAGTTCATTCCAAGAGCGGATGAAGGCTCTATCTTTTATATCTTGGTCAACTTCTTCGTCTAATTTTCTGATGAATGATTCAAGCATTGCAGAATAAATCTTAATTTGTATATCTAATGATATAGCGCTATTAGTGGTTTCTAATTCTCTCTTACTGGTTTCCCAAGTTAGAAAAATAAGGATAGAGGTGATTGCTAACAATGGGGGAGTAAGCAAGGAATTAAAAAAGTTCGCAGTCTTTAACCAATTATCTATTGTTGCGTTAAAGTTGAAGTCAAATCTAATAAAGAAGATAATTAAGGCGACTATAAATATGCAAATTAGAGAAAATACATATAGCCTTATATGTTTTTTATTATGATTATTCATTACATTCCCTCGCTTAAAAATTCCTTTTTACACGAATCTCAATCACTTAACAACTAAGCAGCTCCGCGTATAGAGCGAATAATTGCACCATTACTTTGAATGTTCGCTACAACAACACCAACCACTTCACGCGCAATGTCTTGGCCAATAAGCTGAGCACTTTGTTCATTTGCTGAGCCTTGTACGTTAATTTGGTTTGTAATGCTTAACGTAATACCACGACTAACTGAATCATTAGCTGCAGCAGTTCCTGCGTTATAGCGGCGTGCCATTTGGCTAATTTCAGTGTTTTGTTTAGGGCTTAATACACGCTCACCGCGTTGTAATACATAGGTTGATTCATTTGGTACGTAATCTAAACCACCGTGTGCAATACCTGCTGGTTGTTGTGCTTTAATTTGTCTTACTTGCTGCATACCTTGCATAATTGCAGCAGCTGCGGCGATACCACCCAGTACAGGGCCAACAATAGGAATGGATGCAAGTGATGTAAATGCACCCGTGGCACTTTGATAGGTATTTATAACAGCTTGCGCAATAGCAAAGGCTTTGTAAGCTTTAAATGCCTTTTTGCTTTGGCCAGCCATGCTTTTGAAAGTAGCAGCGCCTAAGCCAACAATGGCCTGTGCTTTGTCTGCTTCGGTTTGTTTTTCAAAATTAGCAAAAGCAACAATGTTACTTTGTAAGGCACCGGCATAGCGGTTCTTAATCTGAAATAAACGCTCCTGGTGCGCAGCTTCATCGGCTTCACGTTGGCTGAAATAGCCGGCTGCTGCATTTAATTCAGTTTGACGTTCAAGATCACGAATTTGATTATCAGCGTTGTATTGCAGCTCGCCACTGTCATCGTTAGCAGCCAAACCTAGAGTAGCGCGGCGTTTTGCATCAACTCGTGCTTGTTGCCTTGCTTGCTCAACACGTAGCTCATTATTATAGGCCGCTAATTGCTCTCTATCTGCAAACCCTTTAATAATTGCTATACGATTATCTAGATCTCTGCGTAAGTCATTTTTTCGCTTTTCTTCCGCTTGGTTTTGAATACGAGTTTTTTCTGCTTCACGCTTTTCGACTAACGCTTGTACATCGTCAGAGTACTTTGTATCTAACTGTTTAAGAATGGCATCATATTTTGCTTTATTAGCAACATCGTTTTCACGGGCAGTGATCACCATTTGGCGCTGTTTGTCGTAACTGATCTTCAGCCTTGCTTCCTCACCCGCCAAGCGCTCTTGCAACCGCTTAATATTCTCTGGTAATTCTGTTGCTGATTCAGGTTGATCTGACTTAGGTGCGGTCCACTTAATCTCGCTTAAGTTCTTTTCAAAGTTTGCAATCTCTGTAGCCGTGTCCATTAACTTAGCGCGTAACTCGGTTTGCTTATCAATGTACGACTCTAAACTTCTAATTTGACGGCTATAGGCAGAGGCAGCACGCCCAGTTGGTGCTTGGTCTTGTTGCGCTTTTAAATCAGCTATTTTGCTATAGGCATCTTCAATATTTTTACTGTATTTACTGATTTCATTTTGATTGTTGCGTAGCTGTGTAGTGGCTTTTTTATTCGCAAGTGTGTCAAAAGCAGTAGATAGATCATAAAGGTTAGTTTCAAGCTTTTTTGCTGCTTTACTTGATGTGTCGCTTTGACTCGCAAAATAGGCGAGGGCAAGGCCAGCGGTCATGATCACACCAACAGGGCCACCTAAAAACCCCATGGCAACACTTAAACCACGTGATGCAACAGTTGCTCTAGTTGCAGCTACAGTATAAGAATTTGTCGCTGCAGCAAGGTTAGCTTCAGATGCAGCGGCTCTATTGTTCGTTGCTGCTAAGCGTGTAATGGCCGCTGCACGTGTCCCTGCAGTTGATGCAGAAACTAACTGACGTTTTGCCGCTGCATTTTCATACAAGGCACGTTCGCGCTCAGCAATCGCATTAATTTTGGCTTGCTTAGCTAGAGCAGCATCAGCAAGTATTGCCTGATTCTTTGCGGCTACATTTGCAATATATCCTTGCGCGCTAGTAGCTAGGCTTGACACTAAACGCCCAGCTAGAACCGTTGCTAATGCGCCTGTAGCAAATACTAAGTCGTCTACAACCTCTTCGTTCTCGCGTAAATACGCCATCGTGTCCGTTATACTGTCCACAACACTGGTAACAGCAAAGTTGACTGGCTCTTCATATTTACGAATTAAGCGCTGGTATTCATTACCCATTTCAGCAAAGCTTGCGTTTATCTTGCCTTCGGTCGCTTCAGCTGCACCCGCATAATCTTCAAGTGCTTTGATCAAATAGTTTTTAAACATCTGGCTAGTTACTTGGCCATCGTTCACCATTTGTCTAAAACCGCCAGCGGCTTTACCTGCTGCTTTATCGAGTTTTTGTAATAAGCCAGGCATAGGCTCAGTAACCTGGTTTAACTCTTCAGCGCGTAATACACCCGCTGTCATACCTTGCGTCATACCAAACAAGCTTTGCCCAAGCTGTACATTACTTGCGCCTGTTTTTGCAGCCGCATTGGCCATGCCTTCAAGTATCGCTATACCTTGCTCTTGGGTAACTACACCCGCATCTTGAAGCGTTAATATTTTACTGTATGAATCGGCTAGGGTGGTGTAACCGGTGTTTAATCTGTCAGCTGTTTCAAATAAATAGGCTTGCACCTTTTCATATTCACGCACTGAGCTCGTTAACCCCTTTAGGCGGGTATCGAGAAGTTGTGCAGCACCGGTATCACGTACAAACATCGTCGCGGTACCAATACTCACAAGGGTAGTGAGCGTTGCACCTAATTGGCCGTAAGCCGTATTCATTAAACCGAGCTGGCGTGTCATTGCGCCTTGTTGACGCATCACAGCCGCTTGGCTTACACCTAATTGTTGGTTGGCTGCACTTTGGCGTTGTACAGCCTGGTTAATTCGGTTTAGTTCATTTACGTTCTGGCGAGCACCTGCAGTAACAGCTTTGCCGTCATAACTTAAGCGTAACGCCAAATTCAAGTTGTTGCTCATCAGGTCGCCTTATCAATCCAATTATGGTGCGCTCAAGGGTTTGTACTTTGTCAAAGTCGGGTGGGGTAAGTGTTATGTTTGCATAGCGCCATGCAATATCAGCCCTGGCATAATCAAGGGCAAACTCAATCCCATTATTATCTAACTGCCATTGACTCGATGCGGTGGTTATAGCGATTACTGCAACGTGGTTAGCCGGCAATACAAATAATGTGTCGTCTTTGTCGTTTTTAGGCGCAGCTTTAACAGGTGCACCAAAATGGGCTTCGTCGTCATCTAATGTTTGGCTTTGTGCTGCTAGGTCGCCCACAAACCACCTAGCAACATCGTTTAGTTTTTTTCCTGTACACGGTATTGCGCGTTAATGCACTCAACACTTAACCGTGCAGTTATGCCTGGATACGCAAGCATTTCTTCAAGTGTGTCAGTTGCAAAGGGTACTTGCTTACCTTCATCAACAAACTCATCCCAGCCAATAAGTAAGTCACGAACAATTTCCTTATCATTCGCGCCTTGTTTGCTAGTAAGTTCTTCAAGCGTTTGTTCATCAACAATTTTAATTTTCGCTGTGAATTTGAACTGCACCCCCGCAAAGGTAAAATTTAAAGGCGCTTCAGCTGATGTGTTTTTCAATTCATCTAAAAGTTTTAATTTCATTTTTAAGTTCACTTATATGCATTAGTCAGTCGTTTAGCCTCATCCTTTGCGGCTTTATGACTACTAAATTCAAGAATGCCACTGCTATCTTTGCAGTAACTTGGCGCTTTTCCCTTTGGCTTTGCAATGACCGTGTAAAATTCAACATTCCCTGTGTCGATATTTGTGACGTTGACGGCTTGAAAACGCATGGTATTACTCAAATACGATGTTTAATTCATCGTAACCCGCACCACTGGGTACTAGCTTTCCATCAAACTCATAGCCGGTTAATTCAGAGTCAAGGCTTGTGTATTTAGGTGGTGGCATTTGATAACGGCCAATAATGGTGACTTTTTTACCTGCAGCTGTACCGTGTGTAAATTCAAACATCTGTACTTTGCCAACATCATCGAAGGGGTTGAAGCTGGCCAGTTCTTCAGCTGTAAGCGTAAAGTTGGCACTGCTTTCATGACCGGTGATCATAATTTCTTCGTGGTTAATGGCACGGTCAAATACCACGTTATTACCCAAATCAACGGTCAGCTTGTGTAGGGTTCGCTTCACATCATTTAACTTAAAATCAGAGCTATTACTTACACCAAGTACTTCAGGGCGAACCCATCTCGCCCAATCCACTACAGGCGCAGCTGCACTTGCAATAGGCGCACTAAATAAGCCTTTAAACTGCCAATTCAGCATTGGCTTACCTTTTTCAAGTTGTAAGCTCACATTACCTTTCATTTCGCTTATTTCATGCGTGTTCTTACCAAAGCGAACCAGGCATTTAACTGCAACAGCGGCACCTTTGGTAAACGTCACACTTGTAGCATCAGCTACTTGCACCATGCCACAGGCAAGTAATAGGGGCGCAAAGGCAGGCTCATTACCTGCAACGCCACTCATGGCTAAGGGGGTTTTAAAGTTAAGGCTTATGTGCTCACCGTAAAACGTTTCTAGGCTTGCACCGCTGTAGCTTGTTTCAAGCTCGTCTTTTTCGCTTTCGTTCTCGATGGCAAGTTCAACTTCACTTGCATAAATTGCATGCATGCCTGTGAGTGTGGTGCCTAGGGCATCTGCTAAAATTAGTTTATCTTTAAAGCGCCAGCTCATGATTTAACCTCCACTTTAATTAACTCGCCATCTTTCAAGTTAAACGCACCAGCCAGTTCGGTTCGAGCGGCCTTATTACTTGAAAGTACCTTGTTTACATTGTTCGCAATGGCCATAGCACGAGACACTTTAGGCTGTGTAATAACAACGCCTTTTTCTGGTGCTGGTTTTGTCGATTGCGATTCGGTTTGTTTGCTCATGGCATCACCTTCACAGTTACGGTATGAATACCAGTTACACTGAACTGGCACTGATAAATTAAGTTGTTTGTTTCTTTGTTAAGCTCAACAGTGCGGCCTTTATCTAGCTTAATCGGGTCCCATCCTTGAAACTGGCAACCGGCTATGGCTTCTTTCACTTGGCCTCTTAACTCTTTAATTTCGGCATTACTGGTTGCGTTGCCTGTAAGGCAAGGAATAACAATCATCACTGCAAATGTTTCATGCACCTGGTATTCATCAAGCCCTGGTACTTGGTTTGTGTTCTGGTTATCTTCAGCAAGGGGCAAAACAAATAGTTGCGAACTATGCACCGCACGTTTTCTTACTTCGTTAAAGTCACTCGAAAAGCCAAGCGTTGCTCTAATTGCAGATTGTTTAAGGACGGTTTCGACCTTGTTTAAATCAAAGTTAAATGACATTTAAACCCTCTTTAAACTCACTTTAAATTAACCAGTCTTCAACGATGTCGTTAATTTCTGTTTCTTGTATTGCTGCTATGCCAAGTATTGGCCGAGCAGGCAGCTTCACGTTTTTATTGCGTCCTGTTTCACCACCAAAGTGGTGTATGGCGGCATACTTTTCACCCAGGCCATGTACTAACGTGTTGTAGCTTACGTTGTGTGTAACAGAGCCAGCTAAGCTGCGCGTATCGGTTAGTGTTAAACCGCCACGGTCTTTTGCAGCCTGTGACTGTTCCCACTTACGCCCTTCAGGTGTCATTTCACGTAAAAAGCGGGTGGTGACGTCCATGTCTAAAAATGCGCCGATATCGTCCAATACATCGGTAGCTCTTTCACTGGTTGTTGCAATTTTCATCAAGCGAGGCAGTGCATTACCCGATATATCGATAAATACCCCAGCCATCGTTAGTACCTGTCCCAGTCAAATTGAGAGCCTGCAGATTTTGTTCGCATCCCAGTTCTTGAGCCTGCAGGCGCATCTTCCTTAATTTGGATCACACCTTTACTAACCTTATCTAATAGGGCCATGGCCTTTTTATTCAGTTCTTTAAGGTGTTCGTCGGCGATATTGGTTGCCAATTCGCAGTGCATTAAGTCAATCGCAATGCCTGGCAAAACCGACGTGTTAATATCGTCTTGTGTTAACTTAAAACGCGCTACAAAGCCCGTAATAGTGGCGTTAACGTCTTTTTGTACTTCGCTGTACCAAGCAGCAATCTGCTGTTGCAACTCTGTTTCAGGCTCACCCAGTAACGCCGTTTCTACATCGTCACGGGTAGGGTATGCACCTGGCTCTGCAAATTTTGCAGATACAAATTGCAACAGCACATTAATGCCAATTTTGTCGATAACTGTTTGAGTTGTCGTAAACATGTATGCCTCAGTTAGTAAAAAAAGCCCCCGAGCTAGTCGGAACTGGGGGCTTTATCAGGGAACAACGCGTTAAAGTTAACCTGCAGGTTTTAGTACATTGGTTAGCAAGATGCCGCAGTCTTTTGCAATCACGACTTCTTTAACTGCTTCACCTACCATGACTTCTACACCACCATTTAAGCCTGCAGCCACATCACGGTTAGAAGAAACACGCGAGCCATAACGTGCAGTCAAAGCAAATGTCATTCGTTGATTTTGGAACGACGCAAGCGGGTCGTGATAGGTAAACGATAAGTTGTCAGCAAAGGCACGTTTTAAGTTAACGTCTTTACCTTTTTTAGCTGTGTTTAAACGAGCTTGACCAACATTAATATGCTCTAGTTCAAGCTGCTCTAAAATCCAGCTCCAAGGCACTAAACCTTTATCACCACTTGAACCGTTGAATGATTTAACGATATTTGGATGTGTCCGAATTTTAGTAGCAACAGCTTGCGACATATTCATTGCATTAGGTCGCATCAATGGCTCATCAAGCATTTCAAGGAAGAACGGCAAGATATCCAGTGCTGGATCATCTAAGAATTTAAAGCCTTGAGCCGATAAACTTTCAGACTTACCAAAGTTCGATGCGGTGTTAAACAGCTCTGCAACACGAACCTCACGGCCAAGTAGCACTAAATCGGTGATGCTTTCAGCCGCATGTGTACGCGGGTTATAGTTAGCAGGAGCGTTATCCACATCATCATTTGGGATAACGTCTGATAAGCCGTGGTCTACAACTGAGCTTTCTTTTTCGGTAACTGAGAACTCAACTTGATTTGGGCTCGATTTACGGCCAATTTTAGTATCTGGCAACGTAAACTTGTCGCCTTTATTGTACTCAGTCCATTTAAATGCACGTTTACCAACAGGCGAATAGGGGGCTAATTGGTCAGCAATTAGCTTTTTGTTTTTATAAGCAATGGCAATGGCCGTTTGCTCTGTATCGGGTGTAAATGGCATACCATTACTCATGGCAATTCCTCACTTTATGAAATTAAGTTAACCCAAGCGCCTTACGCGCTTGGAATTGTCGCAATGAGTTGCGGCGCTAAAAAGATGTCACCAATGGTGCCAGCATCGCCGGTTTCCATTGCCCAGCCAGCAACATGAATTTGGGTTTCACCTACATAGTCGGCCAAATCCAATGCAATGGCTTTACCTTCAGCATCAGCAACAATTAAGTCACCAGCTGCAATATCACCACCAAATTCAACTGGGGCACTTTGTGTCATCACTACATCAACACGAAGGTGGTTATCAGTGCCTTGCTCTGTTACGCCAGCAAATACCGCGCTTGCATCTGTTGCAGCAACAACATGAAAATCTTCCAGTGCTGATACAACTACAAGGCGATTCGCTGCAATTGCTGAAACAGCCGAAAAGTTTCTAATAAATCCTGGTTGCGCCATGGTTTTATACCTTCTTAATGTGGTCTAACGCAGACGAGATACTAATCGTAATGCCTTTGTCAGATTGTGATTGCTGATACTCAAGCGCTTTAGCAGCAAGCGTTTCAGCTGTGTCGTTGCCGTTTTCGTCGCTTGTATCATCTTTATTAAACTCGCTGGTTAAGCCAGTTTGCTCTGGTAAGCCTTTTAGAAAGCCCTTAAACCATTCTGCTGGTTTAAGTGTTTGGCTCTCGCCATCCGCTGCAGCGAACTCAAACGTTGTGTCGCCATCGCCAAGGCTTGCCATAAACTCAGCAACGCCATCTGTGTTAGTTAAGCGCGGTGCATCGCCACTGTTAACTTCGTCACTGATAAACGTTTTAGCGGCTGTTACACGCTGGTTGTATTCAAGTTGCTTGTTCTTGGCATTGGCTGCATCAAGCTGGTCTTGAAGTGCTTTCTTTTCTTCTTCATCCATCGCATTGTCCTCATTGGTCGGGGGCGTGGCGTCATCATCGCCACCTTTACTAAATTCGGCGTTACCTTTGGCTCGCTCATGTTCAGCAATAATGGTTTCTTCTTTTAACCACTCTGATTCATACTCGGGCACAACTTTATCTGCCGCTTCACTACCAAAACGGTCAGTAATAAAGTTGCGCAAATTGCCCATAAGGCGTGTGAGGGTGTTTGATGTGCGTAGCGATATACTGTCCATATCACCGGCAGCAAATTCAAAGGTAAGGGTGTCGGCATTTTCATCCTGGTTAAATTGCCAGGCTAAACCGTCAACAGCAGGGGGCTTGCCACCTAAGTAACCAATGTGGGCAAGTTTGTAGCCGTTTTCGACTTTTTCTAATTTAACTGAGCGGTTAGGGTAGCGCTTATCTTCAACAGCTTGAGCAAACTCACTGCTTACTTCATCTGCTTTAGCGTAAAGTACGCCGTCTTCGGCTTTTAGTTCACTGGCCCAACCCCATGCTGGTGAATTCATTTTAGGGTGGCCGATTACAAGCGGTGCGGTTTTAGGTGCGAAGTTAGTAACAACGCTATTTAAATCAGCGTTACTAAAAGTTTGGGTATTGCCTTTGCTGTCTGTTTGGGTGCCAGCTTTAAAAACTTCAAACCAATCGAACTGAGTATTTGTGCTTGCTTTCTTTGCCATGATGTAAGTGCCAAAAATGAATTAACTGGCACCTAGTTTATGAATCAAAGAAAGGGGAGACTGCTGGAAAAGACTTTACAGCTAAGGGTATGGGGTAACTAATATAGGCTAAGCGGGTATCAAAAAAGTCGCAAGGAATTTTTATGGCCCACTGTTCAAGTTATCAAACAGCTCTTACTAATAAAGAGCAATCATGTCTAGATGATCATTGCTCTGACTGTGAGTATGACAGCCATGCTCAAGCATATTTGTTATGTACGTTTTGTAATTCACCACTCTATACACCCATTAAGTTAAATGGCTATTTTTACTGTTCAAATAAATGCGCTCACAAAAAAGAGCCAAGGCGAGGACGAAAGGGTTAAATCTTGTAAAATTGGTATACCAACTTAAATACACCTTTAAATATTCATTAAACCAAGTTTAAACCGTGTTTAAATTTAACTGAGAGCGTTTAAACGATTTAAACACGAGCCATTACAGCCAATCACAAAAACACACACCTTAAAATCGCTTACAGGCGTTTTACCTTTTTTTTAAAACTGTGCTAAAAAATAAGCCCCCTTAGTCAAAAAACTAAGAGGGCTTAACCCAACATAAAAAGGTAAATTATGGATAATAAATTATTAGAGCAGCTTTATGTTGCTCAAGTTTTAACATTGGCAAGTACTTTAGAAATCAAAGATAAAGTACATGGCAAAAAAATAGTTACAAACTATGAACGTGAGGCTATTAACTTAATTGATCGTAGTTCTTCGCAAATTCTCGAGAAGCTAAATCAATCTCGTCAAACGAACTAGCATTAACCCCAGCCAAACAGGTCAGCCAAAAGCTGGCCTTTTCTAATACTTCTCGGGCATCAAGCGTACTCAACTCTTCAAACAATGCGCGGTTGTTTTTAATTAATTTAAGAGCTACCAAATTTTGTTCTCTGTTATCCAAACCTGGGCTTGTATAACCAAACTCAAAGGGCTTTGTTTTTTTAGCTGTTACTACAGTTTCTTCTGGTAAATCAATTGGCCCAGCAAATTCAAAGTCATCGCTAAGTTCTGAAACAGGATGAGTATCAGGGTCTGTAATAAATAGCTCATCGTCCAAAATTACAACTTGCCTAACATGAGGTTCTTGTACGCTAAATGCAGTATCAAGCATTCTAAACCAGTAGTGCCCTGGTAGTGTTGGCTTAGCTTTTGTCCAGGTTAAGTTAGTCATCATCTTTCTCCGCTCAATTAATAGGGTTTAAAACAAATAGAGTTATTGAGCGTCTAAGATATCGATAGGTGGTAACACCTGCTGCGGGAAAAACCTTTACATACACAAACTAAAATCTATTAGGGTTAACATAGCTCTTTGCTTGCCTAACTTGCTGTTTGACTACTTCGCTTTGCGCAAGCGAATCTAAATCAGCCACAAAGCGCTTACCGTTAACGGTAACTTTAATTTCATCTGTACACGCTTGGTATGTAAAAAGCCTTTTAAGTAAGTTGATCATTTTTTTACTCTGATTTTTCTTGTTACAAAAACACCGTTCACTTTTTCTTTATAAGTATAAATAACACCAAATAGCTTACACAGGGCTAGATATACAACCGTCTTACTCAGCCAATAACAAAATGGCATTAGTGCAACAATCAGCAATATTGAAACTATTTTTTCAGTCATAGGGTTTCTCTAAGTTAAATTTATAGCCATTCACCATAACTCAGCATGGTAAAAACCCATTATTGAAAAACCTTTACATATAAAAATGCTGTCGATAATGTAACCAATAGGATTAAAAACAAAAAAGGAAACATATGAAAAAGCTACTTTTAACCCTCTCAGTTGTGGCAGTTCTTGGTGGTTGTAAAAGCACAAGTGGTCCAGCCATCCAATATGAAGATGTATCTATACCAACTCTTAGCAAAGAATCTACCGCCTATTTAGGTGAAAAAATGCTTATGCAAGCAAGAGGATATTATGCAAATTGTGTAACTGTTGGGGGGGCAAGCGGATATCAATCAACGATAAAAGCAGGTAAGTTTTGTCAACGCGATACAAGGCGTAACTATTTTTATAGTGAAGATCAACAAGCCGTGGCTGCTAAAGGCGGTTTTGGCGAGATCGTAAGTTATACAAACTATGTTCAGTATGATACAGCGTCAAACGAAGTATGTGCAAGCCCATTGAGCTGCTATAACAGCACTGAAATGTCAATCTCATATACAGAAAATGAATTTGTCATTCAAACAAACTACTTACAGCAGATTATAGAATACAATGGGCGTTCAGGTTCAGTGCTCAACTTTACGTATCGTGAATTCTCAGGTGGCCTTGCTAGAGATGCGTTCACAACGGACTTTAAAATGGATTTAAACGAAGGAAACGAAATAGGCTATAAAGGATCAAGAATGACCATTCATGAGGCAACAAATAATAAAATCACATACACAGTGACTAAAAACTTCAACTAACAACAAGCCCCTAACTAGGGGCTTAACCAATCAGCCAATTTATATTGTACCAATTCCCAACTTAATACTTCACGGTGATTAAACTTTACCAGTGGTACACCTTCCTTCTTGCATAGTCGTACTTTTTTAGCATCTCGTTTTTTCACTGCATCCAACGCATCAGCGCCACCAAAAAAGTTAATAGCTTTGTAATGCTGCTTACCTTGGTATTCAATAGCTAATGGGAGTGAAGGAATATAAATATCTAGTTCCAAACCACTCAAAAAAGACGGGCAAGTTCTACTTAAAATCTCATAGTCTGCGAACAAAGCTTTTACCATCATAAGCAGTATTTTTTCATTAAATGATTCAGCCTTGCTGGTGCCAATACCTAATTTACCTCTAATTTCATTTTGTATGAGTTTTTTAATAACTGCACGATCACCAGTTTCTAAACTAAAACGTTTCTTACCAGTAGCTGGTAGCTCAACAACCATTGGCGTTAACAACGTCGTCAACTCTGTTCTTAACGCTTGTGCATAGACTTCAATGCCACATTCAACTAATTGAATACCTTCGCTTAGCTCAGCACACTTTGTAAACCAGCCATAATGTTGCTCAAGCAAGGTGCCATACATAGGGTGGCAATATAGCCGATAGGGCACTGTTACATTACACAAATGGCAAATATCAGCTTTAAAGTTTACCTTTTCAAGCGCCCATAATACGCTGTGATACCTTAAATTATGTTTTGTTATAGCAGCGTTTAACTGTCCTAAGCTTAATTCCGCTGGCAGCTCACAATCATTTTCATAGTAATTAAAGCGCAAATAAACTCTAACGGCTTTTTCTTGGCAAGCGCACAGATACTGCTCACCGTAAGGGCTAGCGCTATACGTTATAAATATCTCATATAGCGTAGGGTAATGAACGTAGGGTAAAGGCAAATGAGGCTCATAACAGGTTTCGAAATTACCGATTTTTTTGTAGTTTATTGGCTTTGTGCTCATGTAACCATCCTTGGTTATTTTTGCTTATATCAATCCACTTTACGTGCGCGTTGCAGCACACGTTCTACGCGACCAAGTACACTAAAGCGCCCGGCGCTAATATCATCTGCATCAACAAAAAAGCCTGAGTAGGCGCTGTTGTCGCTGGTGACTTTGTAGCCTTTACTTTTAAAATCGTACTGAATACGTTTTACAAAAATTTCATCGTCAAAACGCAGTACGCATACCCCCTCACGGGCGTCAGTGGGGTCTTCAACCAGTGATACCAGCGTTAAATCACCGTCATACAGGGTGTGTTCCATGCTGTCACCACGTACAGGCACAACGGTCAGTTTTTTATTATGTAAGTTATTTTGTTGTAACCAGCGGCTAGACAGTTCAAATCGGGCTATAGGGTGCTCAGCAACAACCAATGCACCGCCACCCGCACTGGCCGCCAAATCATATTGCGGCACGACCGTTAAATCTGTATGGCTGGGTTGGAGTGCTTTGTTTTCACTTGGTATAAGTGATAAAGAATTACTGCTATTCCCTGTAATTATGTAGTTAACATCAAATCCCAGCTCAGTTAATAAGGATAACTTATCGGCTGGTATTGCAATCTGGCTTTCCCATCTACTAACTTGTTTTGACGACATCCCTAAAAAATCAGCAATTTTTTTTTGGCTTAAATTCAGTCTGTTACGTTCTTCTTTAAATAATTCGCAGACATTTATGTCTTGCAAGGGTTGATATGTAGACATATATGTCCTATCCTCACCACACATTAACAAAAACATTCCCTTTTCATCTCGCCAAAGAACATAAAAGGGAATGTAAACCAAAAGGTACTTTACAATGAAACCAGACGAAATTAAACAAGCCCTTGACGAAAAAGGGTATTCACTGTCGATCCTTGCTGCTGCACTGGGGTTAAACCTGTCTCATGTCAGCAGTGTGCTTTACCAACACACCACCTCTTACAAAGTAGCGTCTGCTATCGCCAAAATTATTGAGCTACCCGTTGAGCAAGTATTCCCGGGGGTGCCTGCTTACACCAAAAACAAAGACACCCGCAGTAAAAAAATACAAGCGCTACGCGAACTGTTAGCCAGTGAATAGCATCGGCAATAACGCAGCGTAAATCAAAGTAATTTTGTAAGAGATTTTTACCATGACGAATTTAAGCCAAGCCCAACAAAATCAGTTGACTAAAAGCATACTCGAGGCCGATGTAGCGCCCGATTGCGATATCTACAACTTGTTTATTCACAGCGTGTGTTCAGCCATGAAACGCTCAGGCTTTAGCCGCCCAGTTATTGCCGACCGTATGAATGATGCACTACGTGCCCAAGAGTGCGATGTTGACCAAGCAAAACTAAACAAGTGGTTAGCCCCAAGCCAGCCGCACTTTATGCCCATGCATTACTTACCAGCGCTGTGCTATGCGGTGCGCTCAACCGAGCCTGCTAACGTGTTACTTAAACCCATTTTGTATAAAGCCGTGGATCAACGCGCCCAACTCCTGCAACAACATGCCGAGCTGCAAATGGAAATTGAAGAACGTGCCGCCATGCAGCGCTACATTTCAGAGTCGTTACTGAGTAACACCACCGACGAATGACAGCACCATTACACCACCCGATATAAAACCCAATTAAGGCTTAAAACAATGACACTCAAAGACCAAGAACCGTCTAAAAAACAGATAAAAATCAGTGTTGAGGCTGATGTTATGGTGTTAACGAACAATAAAAAACAGGTTGTTAGGCCAGTTTTAAATGCATTAACCCACCTTAAAACGGGCAAAGTTACGTACTTGGCACCTACGCTAGGAGCACGTTATGAACACTGATCTAGCAGAGCAAATTTTTAGTCCAGAAGAACAACAGCAACTTACTGCAAAGATCGAGAAAATAGCAGGGCACATTCAATTGGTAATGCCTGATTCCGTTGATGAAGCATGGCAACTGGTTGTTCGTATGGAAGAACAAGCGCTAATTGATACTGCTAAACGCGGCCTACTTTATTTATCGATAAAAATGCACCTCGGTCACGGTGAGTTTGAACATAAATTAAAAGGTTACGGTATAGCAATTAGAAATACACAAAATTGTATAGCTGTAGCCAAAATGTTTTTAGCGCTGCCTGATTCAAAAACGCAGACGTCTGCGCTTTTGAACATGAACAAAAGCAAGCTGATTGAAATGGCACGCTTACCTGTTGAAACCGTTGAAGCGCTAGACGAAGACGACCTAGAAACGCTTAACGAGTTATCTGTACGTGAGTTTAGAAAAGAGATTAAAAAACTCAAAGAAAAGCAAACAGACATTGAAGAACAAAATGCCACGCTGATAAACGCGCTTGAAAATGAACGCTTACATAAAGCGCCAAAGCAAATGTATGGCATACCCACCTTGTGCGCCCAAGTACGCAAAGAAGCTTTTGCCCACTCAAGCATTGTGAATGAATCGCTAGAGCAAAACATAAGCGAAATTGAAGCGCTAATTCAACAGCGCGACCTTGACCTTGATGCCCGTATCGGAGCTGCACAAACTGTTTACCACTTATGGCTAGGTGTAAACCATCGCATTACCAAGGTGCTTAAGAGTGTGGTGGCAGAATTTGGCGACGAACATTTTGCAGGCCCTGAAACATTGCCTGCCTTTAGCGAAGACGAATGGCAAGACGCCCAAGCCAATCGTGAATTCATGATGGCGCAATACAGCGACCGTTACAGCACCCGCAAAGGAGACAAATAATGCACCCAGCCGTGATCAAATTTAAAAACTTACCCGTGCAACAGGTCGAATCACCGTGGAACAGTGCGAGTAATAAAGCCCGTAATACCGCGCAAACGCGTGCTGCTATTGTGGTGTATTTATTAAAACAACAGCACAGTGGCTTGTCAGGTGCGTTTAATACGCTAACCGAGCAAGTACGCCAAGGCATTGCCCCTACATTAGTACAAAACGCCGTGCAAGCACTTGGCAAGTTACCAGCGCGCGCGACTGTGTATAACTGGTTTAATGCATATAAAGAGCAAGGTTTACCTGGGCTATTACCTAACCACAAAGGCAAAGCCCAAACACAATACAGCTGGCTTGCACGTTGTTTAGAGCTTTACCACAGCCCTAATAGCCCAAGCTTTGCGCAAGTAGCTGATCAACTAAATAAAGAGGGCTACAAAGCAGAGCACCATCAAGTACGCCGTTTTATTAATGGCTTACCGCACGAACTGGGCCCACAAAGCCCGTACCGTATGGGTGCTAAGTTGTACCGTGAAAAGCATAAAGATCATTTATTGCGCTCAACAGAAAACATTAAGCCTGGTGTTTTATATAACGGCGATGGCCATACGCTTGATGTTTACTTAGCACACCCTAAAACAGGTAAACCTTTCCGCGCAGAACTTACAGCGTTTCAAGATGTGGGTAGCCGCTGCATCGTTGGCTGGGAACTGGGCTTTGCTGAGAACGCAGTAGATACATTAACAGCAATTAGCCGTTCTATGCGTGACTTAAACCACGTACCCGCCATGTTTTATTTAGATAACGGCTCTGGTTATAAAAACAAATTAATGAACGATGAAACAACTGGCTTTTATGCACAGTTCGAAATCGACGTAATTTTTGCAATACCAGGCAATGCACGAGCTAAGTGGATAGAACGCTTTTTCTTACACATGGAAGACCGCGTTGGTAAACGTTTTAGTACTTACTGTGGCCGCCATCACGATGATCGCCATAAACGATTAATGCTTAAAGAAGCACAGCAAGGTAAGCGTGAACTACCCACTGTAGACGAGTGGATGGCCGAGTTTAAAGCATTTTTAAATGACTACCACAATAGCGAACACCCAGAAATAAAGGGTAAAACACGCCAGCAAGTGTGGGATGAAGGTTTAGAACGTGTACCACCACTCGAATCTGATTTTGTAGTACTACCACGTGAATTAGTAAATATTCGTCGCGGTCGCTTCCGCTTACATAAGCGCGATTATTCAGGTGACTTCCTACATCAGTTTAATGGCCAACAGCTTATAGCTGCATACGACATGCAAGACGACACCTACACCAAGCTTTATAAGTTAAACGGTGAGTTCTTAATGGTTGCCAACCTTAAAACCAAGTCGCATGCGATACCAACATCACGCGCTGAAGAAGCGGTTGCTAAACGTTTAGCAGGCCGTGAAAACCGATTACAAAAGAAAATTCAAGAAGTCCGTGCCCAAGAAGCAACTGGTCGAATTATTGATGTTGAGGCAGTTGAGCAATATGCAGAGCCAATTAAATCAATAGAAGAAAAACACGTTCCAGTGAACATTTTTGACTATACCGCTGCACCAATCAAGCAAGAGCAACCGATTAGTTTAGAAGAGCTTTTGAGCCCAGTTACAAGTGATGAAAAGGAATAAACCAATGACATATAAAACACCATTTACCTATTCAGACGAGCAAACACTTCGTGTTGAGCTGATCAACCAAGAAATGTCGACGTTAGGTTTAACACCTGAAAAATTAACCTGTGGTTATGCACTGCAGTCAATTAAAGAAACTCTGGCATTTACATGCACCATCAACCCGCAAAAGATTATTGATGCACTGTGGCAAGAGCTTTTTAACGATGCCAGCATCAATGAAATTCAGAAACGTAATGGCTTTAACAAGTCGTACTCAAAGGCTGACCGTGATTTATGCACACGCATTTGTTTACGCCTGCAATCGCCTGAAATCCGCGACCAAAACATTACCAGTGCGAGTATTGCAGCCAGCATGGGTAAAAGTGCTGCAACTATTAGCCAACTGATTAACGGCAAATATAACGCAAACCCAAGCAAACATTTGCACAACATTTGGGGCATTTTACAACCTGCTGAACTTGAACAACCAAAGCAATCAGCTGATAAACAACTAGTAGAACCTGAAGAACGTAAGCAGGTCAGTATTGTTTACGGTAAGGTACCGTTTATTCCTACTAGCACTTCTAAGCTTATTGCGATGGCTTGCGACCAAGCAAGACAGCGCCGCCGCTTTAGTGTGTTTGCAGGCCAAGCGGGTTTAGGTAAAACAAAAGGGATTAGCGAGTATTGCCGCAATAACAAAGAAGCCATTTTAATTGCCGGCAGTGAACAAACCAGCAGTACACAAGTACTCGATCAATTAATCCTGGCATTAGGCTTGTCACGTTGCCCAAGCGCCTACAAAAACATGCAAAAGATTATCATGGCGCTGCGTGATACAGACCGCCTGATCATCTTAGACGAAGCCGATAAGTGCAAACCTAATGCGCTTGACCCGTTACGAACTATCAGTGACCAAGCCATTGTGGGTGTAACGCTCGTAGGCAATATTCAATTAGTCGACAAACTTCAAACACAAGAACGCTACGAACTAATCGCCAGCCGTGTGTGCTTTTGGCCTAAACCAATCGGGCAAGTAACGGTTGAAGATATTCAAACCTTATTCATAGAGCTAACTGAAGGAACAATAAAGCTTGCAAGTGACGATGCAGCTTGGTGGCAATGGCTTCACAAGCGTGTTGAAGGTAATGCCCGGGAGTTAGTAGAAAACCTATTACCGCATGTTTTAAACCATGCCGCCAAAAAACCAGATGTTGCGATCGATAAGTTACTTATCAATGGCATTTTCAGTTCAGTACTAAACAAACCAGCAGTTTAAACGTTAGTTAAACACCATTTAAAGAAGGATTAAATCATGGCATTTTCAATCAAATTAAACACACCGCGTTATTCAGCTGAGCTTGCGTTTAGCTCTTTAGTGACTAATGCAGTAATGCTTGCTCTTTTAGCTAAGAAAGACCCACAAGGTGAGCTAATCGACAAATGCAACGGCAATATTAAAGCAGCGTTTGCCACGCTTGCAGCAGATAAGCTTTTTAGCATTCACCATGTTCATGAGGTGAATGGCCCAGCGCATACCGCGCGCCGCTTTAACACAATTTGCCGCGAGTTCCCGCTTATCTTTACTGAAGGAATGAAAGACTGGGGAATTAAGATTATCTCGTTAGAGGCATCGCCTCACTTTGAAATTCAAATGTTGGAGGAAAGCGCGTGAGTAATTTGATCCAACAAATCAAAATTGCGCAAAAGGCGGCGGGTATCGATCAAGATACCCACCAACTTAATGTTGCGTATATTTCTAACCAACGCACTAACACGTGTACTGGTTTAACAAAGCTCGAACAACAACAGCTGCTTGCTCGTTACCGTGCAATGAACCCGAACGCAGGGAAAAAGCAATTACCACCACAGCTTAAAATGATTTATAGCCTGTGGGGGCAATTACACAGAGCCGGTGCAGTTAACGTTGACTCTAAAAGCGCTTGTGAATCGTTTTGTGAAAACCACTTACAAGGTAAAAAGCTAAGCCAAAGCGCCCAGCAATGGCCGCACATCATTGAAGTACTTAAACAATGGTTAGCGCGCCACAAAGCAAAGCAGGGGGCTTAAATGGCTAATTACCAAGACTATCAGAACTTCACTATCAACCCGCGTAAACAGCCTTATAGCGAGATGGAAAGTAAGCGCCCAGTTAAAGCTGAAGACAAACGTAAGTGCCGTATTCGCCGTGATGTTGAAGCGTACCATCAACAGCGCGCAATCGATCGAGAATATGGCCTTGACTACTTATGGGATGAACAGTCATGAACAAACCTGAGTTAGATTTACGCGCATTGCCTTATGGCTTGCGCAAGCTTGTTGAAATTCTAGGTGTCGATAAAACAATCGCGCTACTTACTGAACACCAGGGCCAAATGTTTTATATACCGCGTAAGCCAACAGCTAACCATGAGGCCGTTAAGATTTTTGGTATTGAGTTAGTACAAGCCCTGGTTGATGAATACGAAAACAAGCATTACCAAATGCCAATGCTGCACAAAGTACTGCAGCAAATACGCAACCAAGAGATTTGCTACGCGCTTGATAATAAAACCTGCAGCATTCAGCAGCTGGTAAAGCGTTTTAAGATCACGCGCCAGCAAGTAAGCAGTATTTACAGCACGTATCAACAAGAACGTGTAGGCGAAACACAGTTAAATTTAAGCTTATAGGGGATCATCATGGAATCTATTTCTGATTTGAAAAATTAAGCTGAGCAGTATTTTAGCGAGGCATCGGCTCGTGGTACCCCTGTTATTACTTTTAAATGCCCGTGCTGCAGTAAGGAGCTTAGAACCTTACAACCACCAAAAGGTGTTATATGGGACACATTGTCTACCTGTTGGCATTGTGGTGCTGGTTTTTTCAAGATAGCGACACAGGACGAAGTTCGCGCTCAAGTTCCGCCTTCGCTTGGTCATGCAAAACAATAACTTTGTGTTGCTCACTGCTTTGCAACTCAGTGGAGGAAAAAAGCCAAAGCAGTGGCAACTTGAATTTGGTTTAAACCTATTAAACCGCTACATAAACCAACGCAAGTTATTTGGCCTAACAACAACAGGGTTAATGGCCGAATATCACGAAGCGTTTAGAGAAATTAAGGGTAAGAAATGAGTGGAGCGAGAGAAATAGCCGAAAAAGCGGTTGATAACATAGAAGAGCTTTTAAGTGATATGTTTGCAGGTGATTATGCAGACAATGAGGTTTCATTAGGGGTATTAGTAAGTGGTAAAGAAGAGATTCAAGTACAACTTAAAGTAACCCGCTCACCTAGTGATTTTATCGATACGGATTACAGTGACTGGGACGCCAGTATCAAACAACTCTAATTGTATTTAAACCATGTTTAAACTTAATTTAAATTAATTGGCTTGCCCCTATTGTAATGGCAAGCCTTTTCATTTTAACCTAATAAGACACCCGCAAAATACAACGCTGAAAAAAACTTTACAGCGGAATGCCCCCCTCTAAATTGATTTACTTAACGCATGACAAAAACAGTGCATGCGCCATTTATTGAGTTATTAGCTCAGCTTATTGTGTCGGCCAAGTCTAAAGACGAGCAAATCGCTATATCACGCCGTTGCCCGTTAAAAGATTTGCCAGCACTACGCACACGCGTAAAAGAGCTATTAAACCCAGCTAACCAAAAGCCAACGCGGAAAACTCGTTTGCCTGCCTGTTACGTCCTAATTAAACAACGATTAACTAATCTGAGGACTCAACATGGCGGCCAAAATAAGAGTTAAAGTCCCAACTGCACCTAGTTTCTTATTTCAGGAAATAGTGCCTGAAGAAATCTTTAATTTATTTAAAGACGATCCCCTTTTTCTTTTAAATTTTTTTGATGAAAGAGCCTTACGCATGCTGCAAAAGCTGCGTGATAAGTTTGGCCCATGCACAGTAAATAACTGGCTATGGGGTGGTGCTAACCACTTACGTGGTTACAGACCGTTAGATTGCCAAATTGGCGCAAAGCGCAGCCAGCACAAACTAGGCAAAGGCTTTGATTGTAGTTTTGAAAACTACAGCGCTCAGCAAGTACGTGATTACGTATTAGCTCACCCTGAAGAATTTCCTTACATCACAGCCATCGAGGGCGATGTGGATTGGTTCCATTTCGATGTTCGCACACCTACGTGGATCGGCATTAAAGTTTTTTACCCGTAAGGACACCTCATGACACCAGAACAAGAGAACCAGCTATTTCAAGCAATCGGTGAAATTCAAGGAAGCCAATCAGCCATTTTGGATGATCTTAGAAGTCTTAAGGCTGATATTCACCACAGCATAGAAAAGAGTGAAGCCCGTCAAAAGCAGATCACTGATAGCTTAAAAATAGATATCGAAAAAAGTGAGCAGCGCCAAGCTGAGGCGCTTAAGACCCATGCTGAGCGATTAACAAAAGTCGAAGAAAAGCTAACTAACCAGCGCGTTAAAGTAGCTGCAATGGGCGGCTCTGCTGGTTTAGCTGTTTCTTTAATTGCTTACGCTGTTAAAAGTGGGATGTTTAGCTAATGGCACACCCAGCAGAAAAGAAAAACGCTTTACGTCACAGCTATGTAAACGAACTGCTTGCTTTAAGTGTTGCAGCAGTAAAGCATAGTGTTGCAGATGGCACAGCCCGCCGCTGGAAGATGGAAGCGAAAGACCAGGGCGATGATTGGGATCTTGCTCGTGCTGCAAGCCGTCGTAGTGAGGGTGCTGCAGGTGAGTTTACAACCGACTTTATCGAAGAGTTTACTATTCAAGTAAACGAAACCTTTGAGCTTTTAAAATCTGAAGAAGGTTTAGCACTTCCATTAGAGCAGCGCACTAAAGTACTTAGCTCACTCACTGATATGATGAGCAAAGTAATGAAAGTATCTGGCGGCAATAAGCGCCTAGAAAAACGCACTGTCGCTGCTGAAGTTATCAAGATTTTAGCTAAATTTGTTTCAAAACATCACCCTGACTATGCACCGCAATTAGTCGAAATTCTTACTGCATTTGGTCCTCAGCTCGATAAGGAGTTAAGCGACTAATGGCTGATTTAAATACACGTGATTTTTTAGCAGAGATAGAGCAAGTAACCAGTGCGTTACGCCGCGATATCGAAGCTAAAGAACGTCATATTGATCCAAGTCCTGAAGCCATTAGAGAGCGCCGTAAACGTGTTTTAAGCGGTGATTTTGAGTTTTTTGTATATACCTATTTCCCACACCATATGTGGCTAGATGATGGGCAGAAACCATCTGAGTTTCAGGCTTATTTTAATAGTTGGCTACCAGAAGCACTAAAGCTTAAAAACGGTTGGAAAAACTGGTTTGTTGCTCCACGTGGCGAAGGTAAAAGTACACTTAGCGTAAAAATCGCCCCTGTGTATGTTTCTGTATTGGCGCTGCTGCAAGACGCAGAGGTACGCCAAGAACTTGGCTTAGAAAAGCCACCTCTCTTTATTGATTTTGTGATCTTGTTTGGTGCTGAAACCAAAATGCCAACCAAGACGCTTGAAGTCGTTAAAACGGAGTTGTTGAACAATAACAACTTAGCCTTAGACTTTCCTGAAGTATGCGAAAAATCACCAGTATGGAAGTTAGGCGAGTTTGTAACGGCGCAAGGTGTGCGTTTTGAAAGCCGTGGTGCTGAGCAATCGGTTCGAGGGACGTTCCACGGTGCAAGCCGTCCTAAGCTGTTACTTTCTGACGATATCATTACCGATGCCGAAGCCAAGTCACCCACAGAGCGTGAGAACCGCTGGCGATTCCTTGAAGCTGCTGTGCAGTACTTGGGACCACCCGATGGTACCGTAAAATTCTTAGGTGTGAACACCGTTCTTAATAATGATGACCCAATTAGCCGTGCAGAAGAAGCACCTGGGCACATTGTTCACCGCTTTAAAGCAATTAAACAAATGCCTGAGCGCATGGACTTATGGGAGCAATGTCGCGACCTCATGGTTCATGATGATAAACGCTTTGAAAAGCGCGAAGCGGCAAAAGGTATTGCTGTTGCCACTGAAGATAAGCCTTCGTTTAAGTTTTGGATCAAGAACAAACGCGCAATGCTTAAGGGTGCTAAAACCAGTTGGCCAAGTGTACGTACACTTTACGATTTAATGTGTATGTGGGCTGCGAACAAGCGCGAGTTTAACCGCGAGATGCAAGGTATTGCAAAAAGCGATGAAGAAGCGATTTTTTACCAGTTCGATTTTTGGGTTGACCGTTTACACGATTGGGTACCATACGGTGCATGTGATCCAAGTATGGGTAAAACAGAAAAATCTGACCCAAGTGCGATACTTGTTGGCTTTTATTCAAAAGACTTACAAAAGCTGCACGTTGAATACGAAAGCCGAAAAGTGCGCGGTACCAGCCGTTTACTTAACGACATAATTCGCGCTCAAAAAGAATATAACTGCTTAGTGTGGGGCTTTGAGAATAACAACGCCTTTGATTTTATGCGCAGCGAGTTTATCACCAAAGGATTAGAGCAGGGCATTGCACTCCCTTTACGTGGTGTTACGGCCACATTACCGGCTGAAGAACGCATAGGCTCACTCGAAACCTATGTGACCAATACACCTGCACAAATAGCCTTTCATTCACGCTGCCGTTTATTGCTCGACGAACTCGAAAACTGGCCAGAAAAACAATCAACACATCACTACGACTTGAGTTGTGCATTAGCCATTTTATGGATGATATCAAGCACTGGCGCAGGCGGGATGCCTAGAGTCCGAAGCCGCAAAGTAACCAAACAAATAGGGGGCTATCATGTTTAAGTCTAAGCCACGCATTAATTCACGGGCTTATGGTGCCCTTGTTCGTATGTTTGAACAAAATCAATTGGACCCTGGCTTTTCGTCGTTGATAACAGAGCTCCCAAACCCTGACCCGATTTTACGTAAAGCAGGTAAAAACACGGCTATTTATGAAGAAATTGCCCGTGACGCGCACATTATTGGTGAATTGCGCTCATTACGTAGCGGTTTATATAGCTTTAATACTGAGTTAGTACCTGGCGGAACCGATTCGGCCAGTATGAAAAGCTACGAGTTAGCAAAACAGTTTTTTAAGCGTAAACCTTGCAAGCATACAGAGTGGGCCGATATGGATTGGCACAACTACAGTGCTATTTTACATGGCTTCAGCGTGACGCATTTGGGCAAGTTTATTAAACGTGATGGTACGTGGCAGCCTGAATACATTGAAACATGGCGTAATAGCCGCTTTGCTTTTAATAGTGATCACGAGCTGCTTGTTAAAACAAGAGAAAACCCACAAGGCGAAGAAGTAGATCCGCGTCGTTGGTCTTGTGTTCGTCATATGCCTAGTGCAACAAACCCGTATGGTATTGCACTACTGAGCAGCTGCTTTTGGCCGTGGATGTTTAAGCACGGTGGCTTTAAGTTCTTTGTTCAATTCTGTGAACGCTTTGGTGTCCCGTTCCCTGTGGGTAAATACCCTATTGGTGCAAAAGATGCTGATATAGACAGCCTTTTAAATGGACTTGCTAAGTTAGTTCAAGACGGTATAGCCGCAATACCTGACGATACCAGTATTGAAGTACTTGAAAGTAAGTTATCCGGTGAACCAATTCCCGAGCGTTTAATTAATTTCTGTAATGCTGAAATGAGTAAGGCGCTAACCAGCCAAACATTGGCCACAGAGCAAAAGAATGGCGGCGCACGTGCTGCAAGTGAAACGCATGCAAAACGCGCTGGCGATAATCAACGCGCAGATAGGGCGCTTGTTGCTTCTTATCGTAATCAGATCATCAATACCCTTCACACTGTCAATTTTGAGGGTGGCGAGCCGCCGCAATTCATCTTTAAAGATAAGCGCGAAATTAATACCGATACGGTAAGCCGCGTTCGCGAATCTGCACGCTTGGTACCTGTAAGCACTGATTACGTATACAAAGAGTTAGGTATTCCAAAACCTAAACCAGGCGAAGACATTCTTGAAGTACCTGATGACGGCCAAGGCATTGCCTCAGCTGCTAAAAGCACAGAATTTGGTAAGTCTGATTCTGCTAGTACTGAAATTAGCGATGAGTTTGATGTGTTCGATCACGCTTCAAACGACACCATTGAAAAGATTTGGCATTTTGCCCAGGCATCAAAAGACCTGGACGAACTTAAGCAAAAAATAACCTCACAATTCCAAACCATCTCTGAGTCTGCTTTAGCACAAGTGGCTGAGCAAGCTCTGCAGTATGAGTTTATGGCGGGTATGAACGAGGCTAATTCTAAAACTGTGGAGATAGACGATGAATAACATTCCTGAAGGTTACTTAAAAGACGGTAAAGGCAATTTAGTAGCAATTGCTAACGTTAAGCAAACGGATTTGATCAAAGATGAGTTTGTACAAAAAGCCTGTGCGAAAGCACTTGAAATGCAGGAAAAATTAGCTGAGTTCAAACGTTCATTGATGGCTGAAGCTGACGACTTTATAGAGCTTTTAGCGCAAGAACATGGTGTTAGTTTAGGTGGTAAGAAAGGCAATACGCAGTTACGTTCATTCGATAACACTTTGCGCGTGAACATTCAAACACAAGAACGTATCGAGCTTGGCCCAGAGCTATCCCTCGCTAAACAGCTGATTGATGAGTGCCTAGATGAATGGACCGAAGGCGGCAATCAAAACATACGAGCCATTGTCAGTAAAACCTTTAATACCGATAAGCAAGGATCATTAAACCCGCAACGTATCCTTGCGTTACGCAAGCTTGAAATCACTGATGAAAGCGGTAAATGGCAAAAGGCGATGAATATCATTGCAGAGTCAGTAGGTGTTATCGATTCATGCCGTTTTATCCGCTTTTACAAGCAGGACGAGAAAGGCATTGAACAAGCTATTTCACTTGATATAGCAAAGCTGTAGCGGGGCGCTTATGGCTATTTCTAAAGAGCAATGGGAAAAAATTGAAAACGAGCTGGCTGGGTTTTTAGGTAGTGCTTTATTTAAATTGGGCGATCATGAAATCTCGATACAGCGTGTTAGAAAATCAGAGTCTACCACTGTATTAGCTGTTTATATTGATGGCTATATAAAAGGTGAATGGCACACAAAAGAAGAAACGCGTCCTGCCTGTTTAGAACAAGTATGGCGAAAGCGCTATATCTCAATTTATAAACAGGCAGATATCAAACAGATTATTAAAATCTTTGGGAAACGCGAAGCTAAAAAACGCTACCCCAACTTAAATGAGCAAAAGGAATTTCTTGATTGTTATTTTACGACAGCTAAATCATTAGTTCGCCAATTCAAACGGATCAAAGGTATCGAATTAATGCTTATTGGTGGCGTACCTTACGAGTCAATGGAGGCTTAAATGGAACCGATCACAATTGCACTTGGCCTTGCTAAGCTAACTGGCCTAGATAAAAAAATAGGTAACTGGATAGGGGGCACAAATGGTGAAGCAGTTGCTTCAAAAGTCGTTGATATAGCCCAAACCTTAACGGGGTCAGGTTCACCAGAAGAAGCGTTAAACCGTATTAAAGACTCTGAAAAATTTGCGCATGAGTTAAGAACCACATTGCTCAATCGAGAGAAAGAACTTGACGAGCTTGCGTTTAAAAATACCCAGAGTGCCCGCAATATGCAGATCCAAGCACTAAACCAAGATGATAAGTTTTCTAAACGCTTCATCTATTATTATGCGTGGTTTTGGTCAATTACGACGGCTCTATATATAGGTTTTATCACGTTTATGCCTATTCCTGAGAGCTCTACACGCTTTGCAGATACCATTTTAGGGTTTGTTTTAGGCACTGTTATAGCGTCAATATTGAATTTCTTCTTTGGTAATAGCCGTGATAACTCTCGTCGAAATGAAATTCAAGACATTCAACAGTCATTAAAAGAGCATTAAAATGGCTCTATCAGCTCCACAATATGGCGACCTTGTTAAATTCAAGGAAGCCATTTCACACTTTCAAGACAAAATTAAGCTGACAAGTGAGTCATATAAAGACTTACAGGGCTTAATTCATGCCAAAGCATTCACCGTTGCAGGTGCAACAGAAATCGAAATCCTGAATGAGCTATATACAGCAGTAGATAAAGCAATTAGTGATGGCGAGACAATATCGGACTTTAGAAAACGCTTTGATAAAATTGTTGATGATCATGGTTGGTCTTATAAAGGTAAGCGTGGCTGGCGCACTCAAGTAATTTACCAGAACAACAAAAATACAGCGCGAGCAGCAGGGCGCTGGGAACAACAGAACCGATTAAAAGAACGTAGACCTTATTTACTTTATCTCACTGCTGGTGATAGCCGAGTTAGGCCTGATCACAATAAATGGAACTATATATTACTGCCTGTAGACCATCCGTTTTGGGACACGCATTATCCACCAAATGGCTATAACTGCCGTTGTAATGTGGTTTCACTGAATAAACGAGATATTGCACGTATGGGCTTATCGATCACAAAACCAGAGTCTGTTAATAAGTTTATGCAGTCATTCAAGGTCGTCGATGCATCAACAGGTGAAGAACTTGATAAGTTACCTGGCATAGATCTAGGTTGGGACTATAATCCAGGTAAAGCATGGTTAGGTGCTGACATAGCAGCTGGTAAGTCAGTAGTGAAGTTATCGAAAGAACTTCAACAACTAGCGGTACCGCAATTTAATGAAGCTGTTTTGAAGTCACAGCAATATTATAAAAAGCAGGTAAATTTAAAAGCAGCTCAGATTGCACTTAAAAAACCGGTAGTCGATGGCCAAGAATTTACGTTAGGGCACTTGCCTGCATTTTTCCTAAATGAGCTATCACGTAAAAATGCACCTATATATAGTAGCGCTGTAACGATTAGCAGCTCGCAAATTGAAAAGCTATTAGCTGGCCAACTTACAATTGAACAAATCCACCAGCTAATGAACGCTATTCAAAAACCAAATGCGTACACATATATAGATAACAAAATTAGAATGACGTACCAGGGCTTTATGATCACAATTGAACTGGGACCAAATTTTAATACGGTTGTAGCAGCAGAAAAGATTTAAAGATTGCTCGCTGAGAATATTTAAAGAGCGTTTAAATGGCGTTTAAAGTGCGTTTAAAGTGCGTTTAAAGGAAAGTTAAACGATCAGAAATGATCTAATTCTAAACGTAAAATGAGCAGGAATGATCAGATAATGAGTCAGTTTGAACGGTTAGAGTCTAAAAACAAGCGTAATTCAAAAACCATGAATTTTCGGCTTGGGATTGGCAAAGGTCAGTATTTACGGGCTTTTCCAAAACACGAGGGCGAAAATCTCCATACCTCCATAATTCTAGAAATGAACAACCCCTTACACGGGAATAATGTAATTTAACATAATATAAATTATAGGAAGTAATGGTTTATATCTATCTGAGCGCTGTCCTCAGTGACACTAAGTCCAATACTAGACGGTATCGGACATTAGGTGGTTGTTTTGCTATATAATCCATTTAATTATCGACTGTTTCTTGAGCTTAGGTATTGCATGGCATATATTAAAACTATCAAACTAAGATGTAACGATAAGATGTAAACAATATGGAATTTGTGAAACCGTTAGAACCCATTTTGATAATTGATGATATGCAAGATATCAGAGACTATCTCAATCAGATATTAACAGGCCTTGGCTTTGAAGATATTTTAGAAAGCCGAGATTTTGAATCAGCTAAAACAGTTATTGAAGAAAAAGCGCCTAACGTCATCTTTCTCGATATAGAGCTCCCCAACACAGACGGCACAGAGATTTTAGAATACTTAAACGACAACTACCCACACACACATGTTGTTATGTGCTCTGGCCACAACAGTCTCGAAAATGTACAAAACACGTGGGAACTTGGCGCGAAAGGTTTTATTGCTAAACCATTTAACGCAAAAAAAGTCGATACTGTTATGAAACGTCTAGAATTGATGTAAACCATAACAAATTAAGAAGTTTATGAATTCGACTATTGAACGCGTTATAGATGACCTATCGACAGTAATATTTGGTAAACAACAACAAATTAAGTTGGCATTAGCCTGTTTATTCAGCCAAGGTCATTTGTTAATTGAAGACTTACCAGGTATGGGTAAAACCACTTTATCGCATGCACTTGCGGCGGTTTTAGGTTTATCGTATCAACGCATTCAATTTACCAGTGACTTACTTCCGTCAGATATATTAGGAACAAATATATTTGATGCCAAAGAACACACTTTTTCATTTCATCAAGGGCCTGTTTTTAGCCAAGTTGTCCTTGCAGATGAAATAAATCGCGCGGGTCCTAAAACACAAAGCGCTCTGTTAGAAGCAATGGAAGAAAAGCAAGTCACGGTCGACTCTGTTAAACACGCCCTGCCATCGCCTTTTTTTGTGATTGCTACACAAAACCCAGTAAATCAGTCTGGTACATATCCTTTACCTGAGTCACAGTTAGACCGCTTTTTTATGCGAATTAGTTTAGGGTTTCCTGATAAACAGGCTGAGAAAAATTTAATTTTGGGTTTAAATAATCGTAACTACGACGATTTACCCGTGCGTATAACAACTAAGCAACTCTCTATTATTCAAACAGAAATTACTCAGGTCACACTCAGCAATGCCGTTGTTGATTATATTTTAGAGTTAGTTGCATTTACTCGCCAAGACAAGCACTTTGTTAATCCTTTATCGCCAAGAGCATCTATTGCGCTTTCTCGTGCAGCTAAAGCATGGGCCTACATTGAAGGACGTAATTTTGTTTTACCTGAAGACGTTCAAGCGGTGTTTGCAAGTGTGACCGACCATCGTCTTGGGTTGAATAAAGATGACAGTGCTTATGCACTAAAACATGTTCCTGTTAGCTTGTAAAAGATGCTTAAGCGCCCTACTTTTGCAACTCGTTTTACGCACTTTTTTATAAATAAGTTATTAAAAAATAAGCATAAAACAAACGAGATTACACTGCGTCATAATACAATTTACGTTTTGCCATCGCGCTTAGGAGCTAAATTTTTATTTGTGGCACTGTTAAATTTTGTGATGGGTATTAATTATCAAAACAACCTTATTTTAGCGATGGCGTACCTTATGGTTGTTTTATTAGTGTTCGCCATTTTAACGGGTTATAAAAATCTACGTGGTCTCAGTGTAAAGTTTAATCACGTAACGCCATGCTATGCACCCAATCAACCAAGCGCTCATTTTTCTATAAAAGCTAAGAGCGCGTGTCAAGGTGTTGCGCTTGGATATAAAAATACAAAATCACAGCTCATTGATGTCGGTAATAACGAAGTAGTAAATACGCATATTTCGTTAAACTTAGACAAACGTGGGCGTTATTGCTTCGAAAAAGTCCAAATTTATAGCTCTTTTCCTTTTGGGCTTGTGTCTGTATGGAGTTATATTCAGCCCAGTGATGCAATTTATATATACCCAGAGCCAATCGATGACCCTAGTTTAGTTTTTGACACACTGGAATTAGGCGATAGCGAAGAGCATGAAAGCCAACAAAAGCCGGGATCGGATGATTTTCACCAACTGTCTCCTTTTATCCCCGGTACAGCACTTAATAAAGTATCTTGGAAACACTACGCAAAAACTCAGCAGTTACTCAGCAAGGAGTTTACGAGTCATTCGTCTGCCAAAATGGCACTTAACTTTAATAACTTAAACGGCAATACTGAAACTAGGCTCAGTCAACTATGTTATTTAGTCAATAAGCTCACTGAACAGCACGTTACATTTTCTTTAACGTTGCCAAATAGTGAGGTTGCTTCGGGTTGCGGTTTAAAACATCAAAAATCGTGCCTTCAAGCGCTGGCGGAGTTTTAAATATGCTGAAGATGCATAATGCAGGCTTAATAAATTCGGCACTTTCATTCATATTCATCATTATGAGTGGATTTTTGTTTACTGAGGTCCCTGCTCTTTTTCTCGCCATTTTAATTTCTTTAAGCTGCCTTAATTTATTTATTGGAAAGTTCTATAAAAAGCTCAATGGTAAGGTGGCTAATATTTTAGCTGCGGCCTGTCTAATCGCTTTATTTGTTGTTGTCGGTGTGTCTGACACAGTTAAGTTATTTGTTTCAATGATGCTACTTGCAAGTACATTTAAACTATTGCAAGCGCGAACAACCAAGCAATATCAAACCGTGTGTTTACTCGTGTTTTTTAACTTATCGACCCTGTACCTCTTTCATCAAGGTTTACTCGAAACATTGCTGGTAAGCAGCTTATATATCGTTAATTTTGCAGTCCTTGGCTATTTAGACAGCCCTAATAGCTTTAAAACGGCTAATAAACAGAGTGTTAAGACCATTTTGTTCGCTTTACCTATTGCTGCATTTCTAATTTTATTTTTACCAAGACTTCCTGCTTTTTGGCAATTACCGGGGCCAAAGCTTGCTAAAACAGGTTTGTCTGAACAGGTAAACCCGTTTTCTATTGCCAAATTGGCAGAATCAGACGAGCTAGTTTTTAGAGTTGAAGAGCCTAATAATACAGCTCTGCAGCCCCCCTATTATTGGCGAAGCCTTATTCATGATGAGTTTAATGGTAACGAATGGTTAATATCGGACATTTTAAAATCTCAACAGTTTAACCTTACTCGCAAGCCAGTTGCCCCTCAAAACTACGTTCAATATCAAATTATTGCAGAGCCTTCATCGGCTAATTGGTTATATGGTTTAGGGTATGCAACAAGTGATAATACGGCTGTAGTCTCCGACTATAATGGTTTGCTAAAACGCAAAGGCAATTTAAATAAGAATATAAAATACACCGTTAAAAGCGGCTCATTAAATAATGTTGTTCTGTCTGACTTTGAAAAAAGACTGTATACGCGACTTCCTGGCAACGTGAACCCTAAAACGCGCACACTGTCATTATCTCTCGCTGAAAAATATACCAACGAAGAAGCCTATTTTAATGCTTTATTGCGCTATTTTAATGAACAAGCATTTAGCTACACACTCATACCAACAGCAATGACTGGCGAGAATACAATTGACCAGTTTGTATTTGATAATAAACGTGGCTTTTGTGGACATTACGCAAGTACAGCAGCCTTTATGTTCAGGGTTGCCAAAATTCCTGCGCGTGTAGTTTCTGGTTACTTAGGCGGCGAACAAAAGCAAGGTTCAACATTAAACGTTTATCAATATGATGCCCATGCCTGGGTAGAAGTACATTTTAATAATGCGTGGCATGTGTTTGATGCAACCGCGGTTGTTGCTCCAGAGCGGTTAAATGGCTCGTTATCACAATTAAGCGAATTAAATGAAAGCTTTAATGAAAATTTAGGGTTTGGCCTAAAACGCTGGAGTCACTTTAAAGCAATAAATTGGCTTAGAAATCACCTTGAAGAATTAGATTATAAATGGACGAATTGGGTGCTGACTTTTGATCAGCAATCACAACAAAACTTTTTAAAATCATTATTTGGAAATAAAGCGAACTGGATAACACCACTTGTAGTTTTGGTTACGCTGGCCTTTGTTTTTCTAGGTTACTTTTTCTATTCAAAGCGCACGCCTCTCTCTAATGAGCCACTTATTAACGAAATAGAACAGCTTTACCGTTGGGCGAATAAACGGGGTATTAAAACCGATGTCACTCTTACTCCTTTGCAAAATATTGCAAATATAAAAAAACAAAAGCCCCATTTATCCAGCGTATTGGCTAAATTTGAACAGATAATCATCGAAGTGCGCTATCAACAGCTCGCATTTACTCAAAAACGTAAAACCACTGCTCGAGTTCTGTTAAACTCTCTCAAAACAGCAAAATAGAGAACAATATGAATGCAGTAATTGTTGGCGTTATATTAATGCTGGTACTGACACTTTGCCGTATTAATGTCATTGTCGCGATGACACTAAGTGCCATTGTTGCCGGTTTAACGGCCGGGCTTGGCTTGTCAGATACGCTTAATGCATTTAACGAAGGGTTATCGGGCGGCGCTGAAATAGCACTAAGTTACGCAATGCTAGGTGCATTTGCTGTGGCTATTTCTAAGTCAGGGTTAACACGCATTTTAGCAGCCAAATTGCTCAAGCAAGTGAGTGATAACAGCCACAAAGGCGAAACAACCCTAAGCTACTTAATTTTAAGCATCATATTATTGTGTGCGATTTCGTCGCAGAACTTAGTCCCGGTACATATCGCGTTTATTCCTATATTAATTCCCCCGTTACTTATTGTATTTAACACGCTGCGATTAGATAGACGTGCCATTGCCTGTATTTTAACTTTTGGTCTTGCAACCTCTTATATGGTTCTTCCGTATGGGTTTGGTGGAATCTATTTATATTCAATTTTACATAAAAACCTCACTGAAAACGGCTTAGAACTTGTGAATACACAAGTCCCTATCGCTATGATAATTCCTGCGCTTGGCATGTTAGTTGGCTTAATTATCGCGGTATTTGTTAGCTACAAAAAGCGACGTCATTATGAGGCTCACGCCCTAACAGAAAAACAGCAAGACGTTGTTATCGAACAACCAAAAAAGGTATTGGCTGTTGGCATTGCTGCCGTACTTTGCTCATTGCTGGCTCAAAATGTGAGTGGTTCTATGATTCTAGGTGGCCTTGTTGGAGTTATGATATTTAGTCTGTTTGGTATTGTTAAGTGGGAGCAGAACAGCGACGTTTTTAGTAAAGGTGTAGCCATGATGGCAATGATTGGCTTTATTATGATTTCGGCACAAGGCTTTGCTTCCGTTATGAAAGCAACTGGCGACGTTACCTCATTAGTAAGCTCTGCTGCTGGTATGATAGAAGGAAACAAACCGCTTGCCGCTGCACTCATTTTATTAGTTGGCCTATTGATCACCATGGGCATTGGTAGTTCTTTTTCTACGGTGCCAATTATTGCGACCCTTTTTGTACCACTGTGCTTAGAACTTAACTTTTCTGTTATGGCAACGGCTGCACTTGTTGGTACTGCTGGGGCATTAGGTGATGCGGGCTCCCCTGCTTCTGATTCTACCTTAGGACCAACGTCTGGATTGAACGCCGACGGCCAACATGATCATATTTGGGATTCAGTGGTACCCACATTTATTCACTTTAATATTCCGCTATTGATATCGGGTTGGATAGCAGCAATGGTACTTTAAATTAAAACACTGTACTGCAACTTCAAAAGTTATTCAGCCAGTTAAAAAGACGTTAGCCCTGCATATGTGGGGCTTTTTATTACCTTGTTAAGGCCAATTTTAAACACTTTTTTGCTTTGCTCTTAAATTACATATTGAGCTATCCCCTGTTTAATTGAAGGTAAAGGATTCATAAGTGCTGAGTAATACATATTACAATATATAGTATGATGTGTTCTTTCTGGTTAATTAAATAAGTACCCGCAGGTACTTATTTATTTTAGCCATCTTTGAGTGTGTTAGCTGTCGAAACCGTAGATCATTTTATCGCACACAACCGGTGTTGGTCTGTGGTTATCATCAACCGCTACAAACGTAAAGCTACCCGAGATAGCAAGATGCTTATCGTCTTTATGCATTCTCTCTAAAAATATCTCTACGTCTACTTTTAGGCTGGTATTACCAACATAGACTACTTTAGAGATAAGTTCTGCAAACGTACCGGCAGGAATCGCTTCTTTAAAGTCAACACGGTCAGACGAAATCGTTACTAAAGGTTTACGACAAAAACGAGTTGCAGCAATAAAAGCAACTTCATCCATCCACGCTAACGCGTCACCACCAAATAAGGTGTTGTGATGGTTAGTGCGGCCAGGAAATACTGTTTTTGTTACCGACGTTGTTGAGTCAGCAATACGCTGGGCAATAATAGCGTCACGATCGATTTGTTGTGTCATAGTCTCTACTTTTCATTAGCTAATGTGTCTTGCATCATTAGCGCAGGGTCAAGGCGTTCATTTTTCCAATTAAAACGCCAGTCTAAATGGGGTCCTGTTACTCGGCCCGTTGCACCTATCTCAGCGATTTTATCGCCTCGGGTAATGGTATCCCCTACTTTTACATCTAATTTGCTTAAATGAATATAAGTCGAAGTCACACCATGGCCATGATCAAGAATCAGCGTGCCACCAGAGTAATATAAATCAGGCTCAGCAAAAACGACGGTACCACTGACAGGCGCATACACAGGGCTGCCAGTTTTATTTGCGATGTCTAAGCCAAAGTGTGGTCTACGTGGCTCACCGTTAAAGTAACGCTGGCTGCCATACACACCCGAAATACGGCCTTGTGCTGGCTTATAAACCGGATCTAAAAAATAACGGAGGTCAGAATTAACTTCTCGCGCTTTTCGTACAGCAACCGCTTCACGAGAAATTCGCTCTGATACCTCTTTGGGCGGCGAAACATACTTTTTTGCCACGCCTGTAATTTTGTCAATCTTGTATTCGCGCTTTGTAATAACAATGGCTTGCGCATGCTCGACACCGTCATTATCAACCCACGTTAATGTGTGCTGTGTGTCTGCGTCACGGCCAAAACCGAATACAAATTCACCTTGAGGCGACAATTTTAAGTTTTCACCGTTAAAACTCACACTTTTAACGTTTTCAAGTTGGCCTGTGACTAAACCACCTTGGGTTAAATGTCCTTTTAGTTCAACCGCATTTACATGTATAGACAACAAACTTGCCAACGTGGTTAGCAGTAATCCTTTACGCATAGCTAATTGATCCTTTGCCGACCCCTTCGTACGCGGTGATTTTCACCTCAGACTCTGGGTATTCGTTTTTAACTTGCGTGCTAAGATAGTCAGCTATGCATTCAACCGTGGTATCGCACGGTAAAATGTCGCAACGCGATTCAGCAATGGCCATTTCAAAGTAGCCTTGCTGCGATGTATACGCAAAGCACACATCGTTATCTTCTGCTGTAACATGTTTTAACTCTGCTTTGCTGACTTCGTCTTCAGCTGTCGCTAAATAAATATCTTCCCATTTATCGGCCCACTCTTTTTGCAAACGCGGCATAGCCATGCCATCAAGGCTAATACCAATTTGCGAACGGTGACCATGAATAATGCGCTGACAATTGCCATCATGCTTTTTAAGACCATGGCTGTAGTGGTAGTAAAAACTTTGGCTGCGCTCAGGGTATAAATTAATTTCAATTTTTTCGATGTTGCTAGGCAATTGCGGCATTATCGTTTTAATTAAAAACGCGGTCACTGAGTGCTCATCAATCACGTCGGCATCAATTAAACAAAAGGCTTGGTTTGGTGCGCTCATCGCTAAGTGATGGTTGTCACCAAAATGACAATCTAATACGCTATGTTCATCGTGTTGAGTAAGTGAACCGTTTAGTTTCGCAGGCACGGCAAGTTTGTGATCAATACATTCATCAATAATGCCTTTGATTTGTTTTTTAACTAAACCAAAATCAAGCACCATAGACTCATCATTAAGTTGGCCATGCAGGGTTAAATCAACAATCCAGCTCTCGCCAACTGCGCCGCGTTTATTACACAAGTAAGAAAAATCAATCACTGTCAGTGAGTTTACAAAAAGGATCATAAATTTCCTTTAGACTGGTTAAAGAATCACAGCAATTATAATGATTTTTAATACACAATGCGCGGTTTTATCTCCCTTTAACAGCAACAGTTTAATTAAATGGTCATAAAACAAACGAAAAATAGCAAAAAATTAACTGCTCCGAGTTGTTTAGCGTACAAGTGTACGCTAAAGTACGGGGCAATTTCTAAGCGATGAAAAAGAGTTATGGAACCTAAAAACAGCTATACAAAAGAAGAATTGGTCCTTTGTGGTCAAGGTGAAATGTTTGGCGAAGGCAATTGTCGTCTTCCAAGCGATAACATGTTAATGATGGATCGTATCGTTTCTATCACTGCCGATGGTGGTGAACACGGTAAAGGTCAAATCGTTGCTGAACTTGATATCAACCCTGATCTTTGGTTTTTCGACTGCCATTTTAAAGGTGATCCAGTAATGCCGGGTTGTCTTGGTTTAGATGCAATGTGGCAATTAGTTGGCTTTTTCCTTGGCTGGTCAGGTGGCCCTGGTCTTGGTCGTGCACTGGGTGTAGGTGAAGTTAAATTTACTGGTCAAATCTTACCAACGGCTAAAAAAGTAACTTACCGTTTAGATATGAAGCGTGTTATCAAGCGTAAATTGTTCATGGGTATGGCTGACGGTACTGTAGAAGTAGACGGTCGTGTAATCTATGAAGCAAAAGATCTTAAAGTAGGTCTTTTCCAAGATACAACTGCATTCTAATAACCCCAGAATGCAGAAACAAAAAAGCCCCTTTTGGGGCTTTTTTGCGTAAATAAGATGCCTATTTTAAGTTTTGAACATATTTCGGTTTTCTATTGCTTCTCGCCATCCACCTAACCATTCTGATTTAGGGTCAATTTGTTGATAAGGGCATTGTTCTTTGGAACGGCCTGCCAAGCCTGCTTTATAACCTTGAGAATGAGCTCTTTCTAAACGATCTCTTTTCTGTCTCTTCATAGGTAATATCCTCACCTTTTATATTTATAGATATGTAGCGAAATTGACATCTACATTTAATGAATAGTTAATAAAACTGTTAAATTCAAATGACAAAAGCAATTAAATAAATTGACAATGAGTAACGTGCTGATGATCAACTGAATTAACATTTAAAACCTTTAAGTGGTCATACCTCTATATTTCAAACCACCTATAAATACAGTAAAAACGAGCTATAAATTGCATAGCCATTATTTGTGACACAGGCTATTTCAGTAAAGTTCCCCATTAATTTGTAATTATGACATTTTTATTATGATTACAATTTAGACAACAAATTGCTTGCATGTTAAAAACCGATCGGTCTAATATTGAGCTATGGAAACAAAAATAATACAGCCAAGCCGTCGTGGCAGGCCCCCAAAAATTGAGCGCACAAATGCAGATACCCGCGCATTGCTAATTAATACAGGGTTAGCTGTATTAACTGAAAAAGGCTTTAGCGCCACAGGTATCGATTTAATTTTAAAGTCGGCGCAAGTGCCTAAAGGCTCTTTTTATCATTACTTTAAAAGTAAAAATGATTTTGGTTTAGCCTTAATCGATGCTTACGACAGTTACTTTCAAGCAAAGCTTAAACGCCATCTCACTAATAGCGCCATTAGTCCACTTGAACGCGTTGTTTTATTTGCTAACGATGCCAAACAAGGCATGGCAAAATATACGTTTAAACGAGGGTGCCTTATTGGCAATCTTAACCAAGAGCTCAGCCACCTTGATGACGCAATGATAGCCCGCATTAAACAAGCGTATACGCATTGGCAGCAATTAGTTGAGCAGTGTTTAATTGAAGCGAAAGAACAAAAACAAATCGCAAAATCAACAGACTGCAAAATGCTTGCTGAATTTTTTTGGATTGGCTGGGAAGGTGCCGTTATGCGCTCAAAGCTTGATAAATCAAGCGAACCCCTTACCCTTTATACAGCACAATTTTTACGTTTAATCTTATAAAGCCGTTATAAATCAATTAACGGTTTTAATTTAACCATTAAAAGACGATCGGTCTAAAAGGAGTCAACCATGACAACATCAGCCAAATCGATAGTTATAAATAAAGATGATCAAGGCTATCACGCCAAGTACACAGATTTTCCTGTTGAGAGCATCCACCAGCATAATGTTAATATTGATGTTGACTACAGCACCCTCAATTATAAAGATGCTCTGGCGATAACGGGGACAGGACCAGTGGTAAGACAATTTCCTATGATCCCAGGTATTGACCTTGCAGGCACGGTTAGCGAATCCAATTCTGACGAATTTAAACCGGGCGACACCGTATTATTAAATGGCTTTGGTGTTGGCGAAAAGTATTTAGGCGGTCTTAGCGAAAAAGCCTCAATGAAGAGCGATTGGCTTATTCCCCTCCCCGCTAATTTAACCCCTAAACAAGCAATGCAAATTGGCACCGCAGGCTACACCGCAATGCTGAGTATTATTGCGCTTGAAAAGCACGGTATTAGCCCACAAAGCGGCGAAGTATTAGTGACTGGAGCAAATGGTGGAGTGGGAAGTTTTGCCATCTACTTACTCAATAAGCTCGGTTTTGACGTTGTAGCAACAACGGGTCGTATGAACGAGGCCGAACACTTACAAAAACTTGGAGCAAAACGTGTTTTATCACGCGATGAGTTCTCCACTGCTGGTAAACCACTTGCCAAAGAGCAATTTGCGGCAGCCATTGATTCGGTAGGTAGTCATACACTGGCAAATGTCTGTGCATCAATTAACTATGGGGGTGTTGTTACAGCCTGTGGTTTAGCACAAGGCATGGATTTCCCAGCAACCGTTGCGCCATTCATTCTTCGTGGTATCAGCTTAATAGGTATAGACAGTGTTATGCGCCCTAAAGCTGACCGTATCGAAGCATGGCAACGTCTGAGCGAGTTAGTTGAGCCTGAGTATCTAGATACAATTTCGCGAGAAATTCCATTATCAGACGCCATTAGCCATGCTGATGCATTATTAAAAGGCGAAATACGTGGCCGTGTTGTGGTTAACTGTAAAGAATAACCACTCAAAATACAGTTTCTTGCTTCGTTAGGTATAAAACTAGGGTAAAGGCAATTATACTTACCCTAGTTTTGAGAAATACCGGACAGTCGAATGAGTAATAAAGAAATTTTCAGCAATAACCCACTACAGGGTGTGGGCATTGAGCAGGTTGTCACTGAACTTGTTGACCAGTATGGCTGGGAATTACTCCATGCCTACCTGCGTTTAAACTGCTTTAAAAATAACCCTGATGTAAAATCTGCCGTTAAGTTTTTGCGAAAAACTCAATGGGCGCAAGAAAAGGTCGAGAACTTTTATCTGTACCGCCTAAAAAACTTACCGCGCCCTGATGACGTTAACTACGAGCTACCACCACGCGATCGTGTGATCCCAGCAGATCAAAAACCTGGTGAGCCGTGTGAGCTTAGTTTTACTGATGCAAAACGCATTCATGAGAAAAAAGAAGCGAAACAAAAAGCCCGTGCGCGTAAACAGCGTTCAAGCGCGAGCAACCCTTGGGGTAATTAATCTAGCTTCATGTTTTAAGTTTAAATGAGCCGTTTTTAAGAGCGGCTTATTTAGGTTGTTTCTTTGCTTTTTTACGACTAATCAAAAGTAGTTGTTAAAAAGTACCAGTTAAAAAGTATCTGTTAAAAAAGTACTAATCAAAGTTCCAATCAATTTAAGTCAATTTGTTAGACGTTTTCGTAAAGACCCTCATCGTTATTTCCTCCTTGGTTTATAAATATCTATTCCGTCTTTAATAGCATCGGCCCGTGTATTAAGTGACATAAACAGATACACCTATTTTAAAGAAAGTAGTTCACTTTATTAGATAGCCTTTACGTATCATGGTTTAAATTTCAATGAAGGTTGATTATGATTACTACACTACATTTATGTTTTTTCACCTCTAACTTTTCAAAGGACATGTATGTCTGACTACAATGAATCGCCAGAACAAATCGCAAATGCGACACAAGATTACGTAATGCAACAAACAATGCTGCGTATAAAAGATCCTAAGCCTTCATTAGAGTTTTACCAAAACGTTTTAGGAATGAAACTATTAGGCAAGTACGATTTTCCGGCAATGGAATTTACACTGTACTTTTTAGGCTATGAGCAAGCTATACCAAAAGGGACTGATAAAGAAAAAGCACAGTGGGTATTTCGCCGCCCAGCGCTCATAGAGCTTACACATAATTGGGGCACTGAAAACGACGACAGCTTTGAGGGTTACCATAATGGAAATAAAGAACCCAAAGGGTTTGGTCATATTGGTATTAGCGTGCCTGACGTATACGCAGCCTGTGAACGCTTTGCTAAATATGATGTTGAGTTTGTGAAAAAGCCTGATGATGGCTCAATGAAAGGCTTAGCCTTTATTAAAGACCCTGATGGATATTGGATAGAAATACTCTCGGCTGAGGGGATCACTGAGATTATAGAAGCTCAGAAGCCATAAAACTTTAACATTCAAAAACCTGCAATATGCAGGTTTTTGTTTAATGTGGCGTTAAGCATAAAAATAGCTAACAATCCGTAATCTAATAAGACGCAAACCCATAACCAGCATCATCACTGGATACTGTCACTGAAAGCGTTTCATCAGCGCTTTCAAAAACCAAAAAATTAATAGGCTTACAACAAACTTGGCAATCTTCTATGTATTGCTGATCAACATCAGCGGGGTCTAATAATACATCAATGTGTTCACCACAATACGGACACGCAATCGTTTTTTCAGTTAATTGATTCATAACAGAGCATCCTCTATCGGTATTTTGCTTAATTCGTAATTAACCTAAGCATAGTGTAACGATGTTTTACACAATAAGATAATTACCATCGTACGAATAGATGAGGTTACAACATATTATAGCAACTGTGTTTTTTGTTCTGCTTCACACAGTTCATATAGGGTTATCTATTACTGCACTTTAGTTTAAACCTCTCGTTCAAATTAAAGCTCTCGTTCAAATTAACTTAGCCGATACAGCATAAGCTGTAAAGAATAGAGATAACCATAGTGAGGTATTAAACAAAAGCATTAAATCTCAATTACAAGAACCTCACGATTGCCAAAAAAATAAAAGGAGACCATTAGGCGGCGAAAGCACTTCTGACCATCCACTCATTTATGGTAAAAGCCAGTGTTTGATCCCCTACTAATTTAATTTTTTTCTCTAAAATTTCGTCATTCATTTTAGAAAGCCCTAACCATACTGAGGTAAGTGCTCTTAGATCTGCATTAATATAAAGGTCCACATCAAAGCCTGGGTCCTTTGTACAAAGGTCAATACTTGTATCTGGACGCGATATTAACCAAAAAGATCTTTTTTCTTTTGGCAACTCACTAAAAACAAATTGAATGACTTTTTTCTGGGAAGTAAATTTTGAAAAATCAATTTTGCGTCTTACATTCCACATGAGTAATTTAGCATCGAGTTTTTCTAAAGTGACATCAGCATCAATATTACGATGAGCCCATTTACCTAACGCAAATACAATCGGTGAAAGCTCTTGTCCAATTTCTGTAATTTTATAATCGATATGGCCCGTTTTTGAATTTTCACTTCGATTAATAAGGCCCTGCTCTTCCATACCTTTTAGGCGCTTAGAAAGTAATGTTGGCGACATCCCAGGCACCCCCCTTCTAATTTCATTAAAACGACTAGACCCAGACCACATTTCACACATAATAAGTAATGTCCAACGAGGTTCTAACACCTCACAGGCTTTGGCGATAGGGCAAAATTGGTTATAGCTATTTTGAGACATTCCATTTCTTCCAGAGCTAAAAATCAAGTATTTTCCAGTGTATACGCTTGGTGACCTATCTACTAGTACAAAAACTGTACTGGATATGCTCCTGTTTCTACACTAGCTAGAGCAAACGCCTTCACTCAGACTTACATTTCCAAACAACACTTATACAAAGGATAAAACTATGCCACTCGTTAATATCGATATTATTGAAGGTGTTTTTAGTGCTGAACAAAAACAAATCATGATTAAGAAGGTGACTGACACGATGGTGTCCATAGAAGGTGAAAATTTACGTGGTGTTACATGGGTAAAAATTAATGAAGTCAAACAAGGTGACTGGGGGATCGGTGGTCAAACGTTGACCGCAAACGACGTCAAAGCAATGGCTCAAGGATAAGTTAACACTCTATCGTTCTTAAATTTTAAAAATTAGACTGCACAGATACTTTTTATAAAGTATTTGCGCAGTTCACTTAACTAACTATTACATGATTTATATATACCTACAGACCCAACTTTATTGGTAAAACATGTCATCATTTACAATCGAACGTACCTTGGCACCTTGCTTGTTAGCAATTTAATAAGTTCTGGTTGCATCCGTTGATAATTATCAGGAATTTCTAGGCAGGCAAGTTTCTTTCCTTTAAGTAGCTCTTTATATTTGTTCGATACTTTATTTTTGTGAGTTTTTTCCATCACAAAAATAACGTCTGCCCATTCGATAAGATCACCAGATAAAGGTGTTTCAGAATCGATGTTTGTTCCGCACCCTATCGCATTAATACCTTCGTATTCAGAAAACGCCTCTTCTGCGGTAGGACTGCGCAAGCGATTTTCTGAGCAAACAAATAATAGATTCATTTTCACCTTTAAGCCCCTTATAAGGGGCTGTTTATTCGTCGACAAAAATTTAATGTAATCAAGCGAAATTGAATTTAAATTGCCTGATTGTATCCATGCTAATAATTTTTAGTAATTTCTGTTTGGTTGTTTATCCAGAACAACTAATAAAAATGTTGCTAATGGGCCTAAGAGCAAGGATATAAAAAACCATAATAGCCCACTTCTGTTTTTACTTTGAGCTAAGCCTGCATTTAATAATGCTAAGGTCCCTAAACCAATCACATATTGACCGCCACCTGACAAAATTTCACTTCCATTCATCGTACTTTCCTTCATTTAATTAATTACGCCGAAAAATCGGCCCGCAAACGCTTTTAAAACTGAAACATAAATTTGTAGCTTAACTATCGATAAATAACTAGGGCCAAGGAATTTTTTGGTGTTAGTTGCTTAGTAATAAAATTTCGCATACGTACCCTGCGGCTTCACTTTCCAAACCATCACTGTTGTAAATTGTATAAAGACCTGGGAAAGCGTTTCATCAGTACGACTCCCTATTATTGAGCTCTATACTAAATAGATTGTTATTATCTCTATGCTTTTCAACATAACCACCTTATTAAGTATCAAAAATACCTATTAAGTAAGCTTAGTTGCTATAAACTACTCACTTTTAGGCTTGCGCAGTTTAGATAAAATAAGACTATCAATATCATTACTAACGCTTCCTATGCTGCTATTGGTAAGTATAACGTAGCCTCTATTTTGGTCTGTAATCGACCGTGTTAACGCTATCCACCCTTGGTTAAATCCAGCGAACCCTAAACTTTTATTTTCTGAATCGACAACATAACTCATACTCCAGCGACCCCCTGTATTTGCTACAGGTGTAATCATTTCTTTAATTAGAGCTTGTGATATAAAACGAGAGCCATTGTATTTATTTTCCTTATTTTTAAGCACGGCTAAATTAAATCGTGCTAAATCAATAGCAGTTGTTTGTAAACCCGCAGCGGCTTGCTCAGCAAAGTAGATCATGGATGTTTTCTTTGCATTTTCATCATACGGTGTTGCTGATTTACTCATAACAGCAGGTGTTACATTAAATGTTGAGTTATTCATTCCAAGCGGCTTAAGTACATTTTTCTGCATATAGTCTTCAAAACTTAAACCCGATACATCTTCTATGAGTAACTGAACAATAGAGTACCCACCACCTGAGTATGACCATTTTGTATTTGGTGTATGTATTATTTTTACATCGCCTGCACCATTATTCTTGCCATTTAATGAATCTACAATCGAAGGAACATCTGTCGGTGAGCCCCAGCCAGAATAAGGACCGAGAGACAAGCCCGATGTATGCGACAGAACATTTCTTAACGTTACATTTTCAGTTCCAAACTCAGACTTAGGTATCTTCCAGCGTTTTAAATAATTATTTATTGGTTTATCAAGTTCAACTTTACCTTGATCCACCAACTGCATAACCCCCCACGAAGTCACTACTTTTGATATTGAGCCTACATTAAACATGGTATTTTCTGTAATGGCTTTTTGACTTTCAATATCTGCAAAGCCATAAGAAAGAAATCCGGTAACCTCTTCGCCTTGAACAAAGGCAACGGCAACACCAGGGGCTTTATGCTTATCTAAAATCTTTGGTACAGCCTGATCAAGCTCGGCTTTTAGTTCTGAGAAATAAGTCGCGTCAGCTGCTTGAGCATTACTAATAACGAAAAAAACAATAAAAAATAATAATTTATTCATAACATCCCTTTTGAAACACTAAATAACGCAAATACACGCTTCTAAAGTAAGAATCTCTTATAATAAAAACAACCTAATATTAATTATTTAAGTAAGTTCCTATAAATATTTACAGCAATATCTAATAACCTTGGTTTTTTGTTAATCTCACGCCATCAACAACCATTACCCATTCGTCACCAACCAAATGTGGTGCTTCTGTCACATCGAAATTAGAGGTTAAAAAAGCCACACCTACTACAAAGTCGTCTCCTATAAACTCTTTTAACGGCGCGTTTATAGATGTTGACCCACCATCTTGGACCCTCTCATATACCACCGTACCGTCTTGATGGATAAGCAAGTACATTTCTTTGCTTTCCCACTCACCTACGTAAGATAACTTATCCGCTGGCAAAGGCTTGCTACAAGAAGTCAAAGTAAGCACAGCTAAAACCAGTAAAATAAACTTTTTCATTTCTACCATTAAGATCCCACCGAAAACCTGTCTTAAAAGAGCTTAATTTTGCTTTTATCGTTGTATTAATTAAGATCTATTTCAGGGTGATCTTTTATACCGTACATTTCTTCCATTAACTTTTTATAAAAATCGAGTGGTGGCATTTTCATTTTTGCTCGACGTTTATCAACATTAGCCTTGTCTTCAAGGACTAAATACTATTTGACCCTCAATTAAGTCAGCCTGAGTGCCATAGAGTTGCTTGTTGCCCTGAGCAATAAGGACCCTATCAGTTAGTAGGGCAAGTTGCTGTCCCGTTATACCTTCATTATTTAAATATGACGTCTCTAAATACGGGAGCATTTTTGCTTTAAATTCAATATCTGATGAATGCTGAATTATTAAAAAAGCAGCACTCACTCCTTCATCACCGACCAATTCTTTTGTTAGCCATGAATGTTCTTTGATAATAGCTTTTAGCTTAGTTGTATTAGCTTCATCTATTATCTTTAGCTGGTTTATGAGTTCTTTGGGGGGATTTTGCCAGCCAACTTTTCCTATTTTATTGCGGATACTTTGATCTTGAATTTCCATTTGCATTAATTCCTTTTTTAGTTCTGGACTGCTTTCAGCTAAAGTAAAAAATGGAATAAATAAGATAAGTATTAAATAACGCATAATTTTCTCTTCCTTGTAAAATGAGTTTTATCGCTGTGGCATGAACGACAACCGATTTAACTATAAACAGCGTTTTAATAAGGGTTCAGAGCGACCGCTATTGTAAACGCTATTTCTAGGTAAAGTTCTTCCATGTTTCTCCAATCTGTATAACTGCCAGTTAAAATTCACACTAGCAAGGCGTGTTATGTTATTTTTAGATGCAAATTTTTTGACTGATTTAAAATTACGACCGCAAACACGATTTCTAATGCAGCCCCAATAAACGCACCAATTACAAAATCACTCGCGAAAAATATGCACAGCGCGCCAGATATCAAAAGCAGAGCCCCTAAAATCCAATACACTTTTGTGCCATATAAAGTATTGAAAATTAAATAACGTACACCAATTATCATTAGCATAATTGGATAAAACCATTCAGGCTTTAATGTTGCTACAGCAAAGGCAATAAACAACCCAACAAATAAAATTATCGTACTTTCTAAAGCAAGTTTTCCGAGCGGATTTTTAGCATTATGTTTTCCTGAACGCTTCAGTGCTTTTGATAAAAATATAGCGATAGGATGTATAAACATGCCACCAAAAAAAAGCGCGAGCATGCTAGATTGATATGAGTATTGAAGTGCAACTATCCCCGCTAAACACCAGATAACCCCAGATGCTAAAACGCCGGTTCCGCCACCACAGTAAGAAGTATTCATATCTTTTTGTGCATCTTCAAATGTCATAATTACTCCTTACATGCCCTTTAATACCCAACCACTTTACTGCTTCATAACGCATTTGATGGCTTATTTTTTATACACCCATCTTTCTACACATAAACATCTTTGTAAACACATAATTAAAAAGCATATTTAGACTTCAAAAATCCACTTCAAAACAGTGTACTTAATATTATTGGGCACAAGCACTCATAACTGTATATAAACACAGTACCATGTAGATTACCGTGCCCGCACCTAAAATCCATCAATTAAAACTAAGTCTTAAGCCAATTTAGCTTCCTTTAAATCAGTGCATTGCATGTAAGAAAATTGTACCAATTCGCTAAATTAAGTACTCTTGAGACAATAAAACATCGTTGATATCAAAATGATTTTCTATTACTTCGGATTGATATTGGTATTAGAAATGGCTAAGTGAGCGGTAAAACAACTTACGCGACGTCTTTATAAAGTGGCAGGTAAAAAAGTGAGCTCTGTATTTTGGCTTTGTTTGGCTATGTTAAGCCCAGCGCATTACAGAGCGACTCTTTTTGGATCCCGAGGGTAGAATTCATCCGGTTGTTTGGCACATAAGTCAAATTCACGGGTGTTTTTATACGGGAGTTTCATAAAACCAGCAACGCCTACATCGGTAATGCTAACAGCATATTGCATCAACTTACTTAGTAAGCGCTTAAATTCAGGTTCTTTACTGGCGTCAAGTAAGCGGTAGTAATGGTGAATTTTCATTCTATCTGGCAAAGCTTCAAAAATGATACAGCCTGTATGATGTATTTGGTTTAGCTCAAATACGCATTTAATCACTTTTTTAGGCAGTTGTAGTTGCTCATCAGGGTCTTTGCCGTCTTCAAAGTACGAGTGTGGTCGCGTTACATCAGAGGCCTGTACATCCATCACTTCGTAATCAAGCTCTGGTAAATGTTCAAACTTAAAGGCCCCTGTGCCGTCACGTTCTAATTGAATAGTTTTACGCGCATCGAATAAGCAACACTTAAACAGACCTTTTTGTTCAATACCTTGAGCAAGCATCACGGTATTATTTATAGCGTCTGTAAAGGCAGTGCCTAAGCTTTCGTCATGCAAAATTAAGGATGACTCAACAAACACGGAGTTTTCTTTCCAGTGAAAACTTAAGCCCCCTACTACCGGGTATTTAGCTAATCGACTGATTGCCGCCAAAAATGCTTTTTCGGTATCGCCGGTATCAAATAAGAACTCTTTATAGTATCTATCAAGCTGTGCATCATTTACATCGAGCAGTTGTTGATTATGATCAGCTTGGCGCAAAAACTGTTTACGCGAGCTGTATACTACGGTATCAGGGTGCTCGTCTATGTCGCTAAACCAGTAGGGAATATAGGGGCGTATCACCTCACGGGGCAGCTCTGGTAAATATGCTTTAGCCATGGTTGGCATATTACGCATAAAGTAATCGCCCGCACCATCTCGCGTTGCTTTATCTTTTGAAAGCATGCCATCAATTACCCGTGCAAGCTCAATGGGTAAGTTAAGACTGGTGGCAGGAATAACTTTTGCGCCAAAGCGGCATGATTGCGCAGATGCTAATGCATACAAGGTTGATGCAACGCCTTGCTCGTCAAACCGTGGCGATGATTGACCGCCCGACATCTGCTCATCACCAATAAAGTACACATCGCCCATACGTGCGTTGGTGGTGCTTATATCTGCCGACATTAAATCCATAAAATTGCTGGCAACCGGATTCCCTTCACTGTCGATTTGGGCATACACAGAACTGCCCCAATCAACCAAAGATAATTTATTACTTTGTTCGTCATACACGATATTAGAAGGCTTAATATCACCATGCACAATGGGTTGTGGGCTAATGCCATTTTTGTGCTCACGCAAATCAACCAGTACATTCCTGAGCTTAAGCGCGAGCGACATAATTTTTGCTGCACTAAAACGCCCTTGCTTGATGGATATTTTTTCTAAATCTTCGCCAAGGGCGCGTTCCATCATTAAGATGCCTTGCTTTTTTATTCTTTCAAAGGCGTAAAACTTCGGCACCAAGGGGTTATTTACTTGAGAAAGCATGTAAGCTTCGTCTTCTAGGCGGTCACGAACGCTTTGTGCCAGTGTTATCCGCGAAAACTTAAATACCCATGGCACGCCTTCATCATCAATCCCCGCAAAAACAAAACCAAATGCCCCTGAACCAATTAGTTCAACCTGCGTGTAACCAAGCAAGGTTAATTGCTTAATACATATGTTGAGCCATCGACGGTGCTTTTTTGCATCATGGTGAGACAGTAAGTATACAGACTGCTCTTCGTTGATATAAAAATTGCGGATTTGTTTGGGATTCACTGCATCTCTCAAAATAAAAAACGGCATTGTTAGCCGTTTAATTATTGAATGTTGGTAAGTTAATTACAAGGATTTTGCTCTTCAATGGTCCAACCATGTTGTTTAAAAAACAGTTCTGAAACAGTTAAAATGATGCCTGCCAGAATAATTAACTCCATCACACTTATTACGTCGCTCATAAACATCCAGCCTAGAGCAAAAAATGCCATAAGTTGAATCGCTTTAAAATACCATGCAACTTTTCGTATTGTACCGTACTTAAGCTGATAGCTTTGCTCTAAAACGCCATCACACATTAATGAAATAACTGCGGTAGATTTTCTAAAGGGCTTTACGATTACATCTAGCTTGCAGGCTTTACCATCAATATCAAATTTATGGCAAGAGGAAGTTTTAAAACTACGGGCTTCTTTTATTAATTCACCATCGACTTTTAAGGTCTCTTTACCGGTATAGGCTGACCCCCAATATTCAATAACATGCTTGCCTAACGTAAATTGTGCTGTTATTCCCTTCATCAGTGAAGCTTTAACGTTCTCTGTTGTCATTGTAATTTCCTTATTAATCAGAAACTCACCCTAATCTAAAAACAAAAAAACGGCAAGCTAAGCTTACCGTTTTGGTATTCAATGGGTAATTGAAATTAAAGTCGAATACCGCCGTCTATTTCAACAACACGGCCTGTAAAGAAATCGTTTTCAACAATGTACTGTGCCGTTTGTGCAATTTCTTCTGCTTCACCAAAGCGACCCACTGGGGTTACAGCCATCATACGCTGTTTTGCCTCTGGCTTCATTGCATCGGTCATTGCAGTGCGAATAACACCCGGTGCAATTGCACCCACACGAATTCCAAAGCGGCCTAGCTCTTTTGCCCAACCCGTTGTCATGGCAACAACACCCGCTTTAGAAGCAGCATAGTTCGTTTGACCAATATTACCTGCTCGTGCAACGCTCGACATATTAACGATAACGCCACCTTTACCAGACTCAATCATGTGGCTTGCTGCTTCACGTCCGGCTAAAAACACGCCCGTCAGGTTTACATCAATAACAGACTGAAATTGGGCAAGCGACATCTTATCAACCACTTTGCCTTCTTTCGCTTTGATAAACATACCATCACGTAAAATACCCGCATTGTTGATAAGCACACCAATATGACCAAAGTCATTATTAATCGTGTTGAATGTTGCAACGACTGCATCTTCATCAGTCACATTTGCAGCATAGGCTTGTACTTTTGTGCCGTATTTAGCCAAGGCAGATACCGCGGTATCGAGGATGTCTTGTTGCATATCAATCAGCGCAATATTTGCGCCAAGCGATGCAAACTTTTCGGCCATCGCAAAGCCTAAACCTTGCGCACCACCAGTAATAACGATGTTGTTGTTTTTAATTTCCACAACACACTCCTACTTCGAGAATAATTTAAAAATGGCACTAAAATCATCACTGCCTGCACCTTGGTGTTGCAGCATGGTGTATAAATTTTTAGCCATTGACCCCATTGGGGTTGATGAATTACTTTGCTGGGCTGCTTCCATAGCAAGACCTAAATCTTTTGCCATTAAATCAACCATAAAGCCCGGTTTATAATCATTACTAGCCGGTGCGGTTTCCATCACACCTGGGCAAGGGTTATAAAGCTCTAAGGTCCAGTTACGGCCTGAACTGGCGGTCATAATGTCACTCAATACTTTGGGGTCTAAGCCATTATTAATGCCCATTTGCAGAGCTTCACTTGTCCCTGCCATCAAAATACTAAGCAGCATGTTGTTACATATTTTAGCCACTTGGCCTGCGCCAATATCACCCGCATGGAAAATATTTTTGCCCATATCAACCAATGCAAGCTTGGCTTTTTCAAAGTGATGTTGCTCACCACCGACAATAAAGGTCAGCGTACCCGCGGTTGCACCTGCAACACCACCTGATACCGGCGCATCAACAAAATCAATGCCTTTTTGTGCCAGTTCGCTGCCTACTTGACGAGCTGATTCAGCATCAATGGTTGAGCAATCGATAACCAATGTTTTACTGTCTAGTAAATTAATTAAGCCCGTTTCACCTAGATAAAGCGACTTAACATGCTTGCTTGCTGGTAGCATACTAATAAAAATATCGGCACCAATAGCACACTCAGCAGCATCGCTTGCGGCCATTGCGCCTTTTGCTTCAAGTTCGCTGACCGCCGCTTTATTTAAATCAAATACGCGTACTGTGTGGCCGGCATTAACTAGGTTAGCCGCCATTGGGCCACCCATGTTGCCTAAACCAATAAAACCTATTGTTAATTTAGCCATCTGTATTACCCCTTGGTTAACACATTGAGTGGGTGAGTTTGCTCATCCCAGCGTGATGTAAAAAAGCTTTCTAGTAAATCAGGTTCAATGTCTGATAGTGACTTAAATTGCCAATTAGGTGCGCCATCTTTATCAATTAATAAAGCACGCACACCCTCTTGAAATTCACCTACTTCACCGCATCGTACCGACATACCAAGCTCCATTTTAAAACACTCAGCAAGTGTTTTGCCTTTCGATGCAGCAAGTTGGCGCTCTACCAATGCACAACTCAGCGGGCAACCATGTGCCAACGATTTTTGAGCACGTGACAGCCATTTATCTTCTGTGTCGATTGCTTGGATATAGTCAATTTTGTCTTCTAGAGTTTCAAACTCAGCAAGCTTTTGAATAACTGCTAGGTTAGCTTTCACATTCCCCTTTGGTACTCGACCTGAAATGTTATCGATAGAGACTAAAATTTGAGTTAGCTTTTCATGGTTTAATGAGGCTGTTTTACCCCATTTTTCAGCAGTGATAGCAGAAAAAATGGCATCAAATTTATCGGCCGTTGCATAATGATCGGCTAAGTTTACAAATAATGCATCTTCGGCATTAATAGAGGCCGCCGTTAAACCTAAAAATAGGCCCACTTGATCTGGCATTTTATGTAAAAAGTAACTGCCGCCAACATCTGGGTACAAGCCAATAGTAAGTTCAGGCATCGCGATTCGAGAAGTGTCAGTTACGACTCGATGACTTGCCCCCGCCATTAAGCCAAGGCCCCCGCCCATCACAATACCGTTACCCCATAACATAATGGGTTTTTCGTAGCAGTGTATTAGGTAATCAAGCTTGTACTCTAACGTGAAGAAATCTTCAATGTAGCTGGCAGGCTCACCTGTGCTCATCGCTTTGTGTAAACTAACCACATCGCCACCGGCACAAAACGCTTTTTCACCTGCACCTTTTAAAATAACCATCGCTACTGAGTCATCGTCAGCCCACTTTCTAAGCTGTGGCTCAAGTAACTGGATCATGTCGTAATTTAATGCATTTAACGACTTTGGCGCGTTAAGTGTTGCAATTGCAATGAGGCCGCTGGCAGCCTCTGCAGTTTCGAACACCACTGGCGCATCTTGATGATTTAGTAGTGTTAAATTACTCATTAGCCATTTACCCAGTTTGCTTTACGCTTTTCTAAGAATGCGTTCACACCTTCGCGTTGGTCTTTGCTGTCGAAAAGTTGAACAAACAGTTCACGCTCAAGTGGTAATGCATGAGCCATAGGCTGAGTACGGCCTTTTTGAATGAGTTCTTTACACGCAGTAACAGCAACAGGGCTCTGTTCAGCGACTTGATTAGCAAGCGCCATTGCTGCATTTAAACTTTCGCCTTGGGCAACAACTTCTTCAACAAGTCCAATTTCAAGTGCTTTGTCGGCTTTTAAACGCTCACCACATAAGATCATGCGTTTTGCCCAACCTTCGCCCACTAACCACGCAAGATTTTGCGTCCCGCCAGCACAAGGCAGTAAGCCTACTTTTGCTTCAGGTAGCGCCATTTGTGCTTGTTGCTCTGCAATACGAATATCGCACGCAAGGGCAACTTCAAGACCGCCGCCCATGGCATAGCCATTTATTGCAGCAATTGAAACACCACGGAAGTTTGTTAATGCTTCAAATGCATCACCAAATACTTTTGACATGGTTGCCGCAACGCCTTTATCGCCACTTGCAAATACATTTAAATCGGCACCGGCACTAAAAAACTTCTCGCCTTGACCTGTGATAACCAATGCATATACGTTTTTATTGGCATTTAATTCTGTCACCGTGTCTTTTAAGGCGGTAAGTGTATCGTGTGTCCAGGTATTCGCAGGCGGGTTATTCATTGTTAACACCGCTACGTTGCCTTCAATAACAAGATCGATAGATGGATTAGACATAGCACGCTCCTTATAGAATGTCGTTAGCTGATTCAGCTAAAATACGGCGCGCAATAATCACACGCATAATTTCGTTTGTACCTTCAAGTATTTGATGTACTCGCACATCTCTAAAATGACGCTCTAGCGGGTATTCTTTGATATAGCCATAGCCACCGTGAATTTGCAGTGCATCATCACATACTTTAAAGCCAACATCAGTGGCAAAGCGTTTTGCCATTGCACAGTAGGTGGTTTTTTCGCTGTCGCCCGTATCAAGTTTAAACGCCGCTAAACGTACCATTTGACGCGCAGCTACAAGCTCCGTGTTCATGTCAGCAATTTTAAATTGCAACGCTTGGAAAGCGGCTAAAGGCTTGCCAAATTGCTCACGCTCTTTTAAATACTCGCGCGCTGTATTAAGTGCAGCTTGCGCCGTACCTAACGAACACGTTGCAATATTAATACGACCGCCATCTAGGCCTTGCATCGCAAATTTAAAACCTTCGCCTTCTTGACCCAGTAAGTTTGCAGCAGGAATACGCACGTCTTCAAAGCTAATTAAGCGTGTTGGTTGTGCATTCCAGCCCATTTTTTCTTCGGCTTTACCATACTCAACGCCGGCTGCATCTGCAGGAACCACAAATGCCGAGATACCTGCAGCACCTTCACCACCGGTGCGTGCCATAACCACTAATAAGTCAGTTTCACCCGCTCCAGAGATAAACATCTTAGAGCCTGAAATCACATACTCGTCGCCTTCTTTAACGGCTTTTGTTTTAAGTGATGCAGCATCAGAACCTGAACCCGGCTCGGTTAAGCAATACGAGGCAAGTAATTCACCCATGACAAGTTGTTCGCAGTATTTTTCTTTTACTGCATCGGTACCGAAGCTTGCTACCATCCAGGTTGCCATATTATGAATCGTTAGCATGGCGGTGGTTGCTGTACACCCCATCGCAAGCTGTTCAAAAATAATGCTTGAATCTAGGCGAGATAACCCTAAACCACCCGCTTCTTCTGGCGTGTATAAACCACAAAAACCAAGCTGACCCGCTGCCTTAATGGTGTCTTTTGGAAAAATGTGTTCTTGATCCCATTTAGCGGCGTAAGGTGCCAGTTCAGACTCTGCAAACTGACGGGCTGTTTCAGCAAAGGCTTGCTGATCTTCGGTTAAATTAAAGTCCATAGTAGACCTCTTAAATTGTTGTCTTATTCTTTGTATAAATCGGTGTTTAAAGAGCGAGGACAGCCTCGCTCATTCCTTATAAAGCGCGCTTACCGGCGCTTATTTAAGGTTAATACTCATGTTTGGACCCGAGGCAATATCGTCCTCAAACCAACGAGACGTAATGGTTTTCGTTTCAGTGTAAAAACGAATACCTTGTTTGCCATACGTGTGTTGATCACCATAGAAAGAGCCTTTCCAACCAGTGAATGAGAAAAACGGCAGTGGCACCGGAATTGGCACGTTAATGCCTACTTGGCCTACTTCGATTTCGTGTTGGAATTTACGTGCGGCTGCACCGCTTGAGGTAAATAATGACGTACCATTACCGTATGGTGAGTTATTAATTAGCGCGATTGCTTCTTCAAGCGTATCAACAAACATACACGCCAGTACTGGACCAAAGATTTCTTCTTTGTATAAATCCATCTCGGTTGTAACATCAGTGAATAACGTTGGACCAACCCAGTTACCTTGCTCATACCCTTCAACAGTAAAGTCTGAGCCATCAATTAAACAGGTTGCACCTTGTGCTTTACCGCCAGCAATAAGCGATAAAATACGGTCTTTTGCCGCTTTTGATGTTTGCGGACCATATGCTGCATTCGCATCATCCCACACACCTGGGCGCACGTTTTCGAAACCCGCTTTAATTTCATCAACCCAGTCTTTCGCTTGACCAACAAAAACAGCAACCGAAATACCCATACAACGCTGACCCGCAGCACCAACCGAAGCACCTACTAGGTTGTTTACAACATGTGATTTACTCGCATCAGGCATGATAACCATGTGGTTTTTGGCGCCAACACAAGCTTGAACACGTTTAAGATTCGCAGTGCCTTTTGAGTAAATATACTCACCGACTCCACACGAACCCACAAATGAAATTGCACGTACAGCAGGGTCTTCTAGTAAGCGGTCTACTTGTGGTTTAGTACCATGAACAACTTGTAAAACACCTTTAGGGGCACCCGCTTCAACAAACAGCTCGGCTAAACGCATTGGTGTAAGTGGGTCTTGCTCTGATGGCTTAAGAATAAACGTGTTACCACACACAATAGCCAGTGGGAACATCCACAGTGGGATCATCGCAGGAAAGTTAAACGGCGTAATACCAGCACACACACCAAGCGGTTGCATATACGAGTATGTATCGATTTTACGCGCCACGTTTTCCATGGTTTCGCCCATCATTAACGAAGGCGCATTTGCGGCTTGTTCAACAACTTCGATACCACGCCATACATCACCTTTCGCATCTTCGAATGTTTTGCCCAGTTCATGACAAATAATCGTTGCTAGCTCATCGTGATTTTCTTTTAATAGCGCGGCATATTTCATCATAATGCGCGCACGTTCAGAAATAGGCACTTCTTTCCACGTTTTAAACGTTTCTTTAGCCGAAGCAATTGCGGCATCCATTTCGGCATCTGTTGCACAAGGCACTTGTGCTAAAACTTCTTGGTTTGCAGGATTAATAACATCAATAAGCTGCGTTGAACTTGATTGGGTAAATTCGCCGTTGATAAATAAAGGTACTTGGTGCATGAGGCACTCCTCCCCAGTGGGTATTAAGAGGCCGCAACATGATAGTTTTTAAAATACGTTGCGGCTGTGAGAGACTAAAAAATGCTTAAATAGCTTCGACTGCCATCGCAACCGCTTCACCACCACCAATACACAGTGAGGCAACGCCTTTGCTAAGACCACGATTCTTTAATGCATGAATTAGGGTGACTAAAATACGTGCGCCGCTGGCACCAATTGGGTGACCCAATGCACATGCACCGCCGTTAACATTCACTTTGCTTTCGTCGAGTTTAAGCTCGTTGATTGCAAGCATAGTTACCATGGCAAATGCTTCATTGATTTCCCAAAGGTCAACGTCTTCTACAGACCAACCTGCTTTATCTAGTAATGACTTCATTGCACCAACAGGTGCTAATGTAAACTCGCTAGGGGCTTGTGAATGTGTGCTGTGAGCAACAATGCGACAAAGCGGTGTTAAACCTTGTGCGTGTGCGTCAGACTCACGCATTAATACAAGAGCAGCAGCACCATCAGAAATTGACGACGAGTTAGCCGCCGTAATAGTGCCATCTTTTTTGAATGCAGGACGTAAGCCTGGGATCTTATCTGGGCGAGCATTACCTGGTTGCTCATCAATAGAAACCGTTACATCGCCTTTACGCGTTGAAATAGTGTGTGCAGCAACTTCGCTCTCAAACGCACCTGATTCAATGGCGGCATTGGCTTTGGTTAACGAGCTTAATGCAAAGTTATCCATTTGTTCACGGCCAATTGAATATTGATCAGCGGTGTCTTGTGCGAAACAGCCCATTGCTTTGTTGTCATAGGCATCTTCGAGGCCATCACACATCATGTGGTCTTTCACTTCACCGTGACCCATACGCATACCACCACGTGCATTAGGTAGCATGTAAGGCGCATTACTCATGCTTTCCATACCACCAGCAACAGCAACATTAATAGAGCCAGACTTAATTAGATCATGCGCGAACATCGCCGCTTTTAAACCTGAGCCACATACTTTATTGATAGTCGTTGCACCGGTGCCTTGATTTAGGCCCGCTTTTAACATTGCTTGACGCGCTGGTGCTTGACCTAAACCTGCCGGTAATACACAGCCCATAATCACTTCGTCGATTTTATCCGCAGATAATCCCGCGTGCTCTAAACTGCTTTTAATGGCAGTCGCCCCTAAATCAGTTGCGTGTGCGCCACTAAGTGCGCCCATAAACCCACCCATAGGTGTGCGTTTTGCGGCAACAATAACAACGGCTTCAGTAGTCATAATTGGCTCCATGTTAGTGGTTATCATCATGTGTTCAAATCATGTGTAACCAAACAGTTAATTTGTTATAGTTTAATTTCGATTTAATTCAGCATACATAATATTTACGTTTACGCCAACGTAAATCTAAAATCAACTTTTTTGCGGCCGGTAAAACTGTAAACTTATCTGTATTTTGCTGTATTAAAAATCAAACATTTCCTCACAAAGCCATATAAATAAGGCGCTGAAATAAATTTTAAGCGCTAACCTTATAAGTCTAAAGTATAACTTCACAATGACACTTTACCTTTACGTAAACTTCACTTATATTGGTGTTATTCGAATGAGGTAAATAAATCATGAAACAAGACAATCAAACAAACTTTGAAAGTGCAGCAGTCGAGCCTGCCAGCAATGAGCAAACGTTTAGTATCAGCGAACTAGCAAAAGAATTTGATATTACAACGCGCTCTATTCGCTTCTATGAAGACCAAGGCTTGATCTCACCTGAGAGAAACGGTCAAACCCGTATTTACTCGAAACGTGACAAAGTAAGGCTAAAACTGATCCTACGAGGTAAACGCTTAGGCTTTACACTTGCCGAAACCGGCCGTTTGTTTGAACTTTACGACGCAGATAAATCAAGCGCTAAACAGTTAGTGACTATGCTTGACCTTATTGCAGAAAAGAAAGCGGATTTAAGCCAACAAATGGACGACATTAAAGTTGTTCTTATGGAATTAGTCACCGCTGAACGTCGCTGTCGTGAAACCCTCAATAACCTAGACGAATAACCTGACACCCTTTTTATACGCGTCAACAGACTCTCACAGGAACACATATTATGAGCACTATTTCACTTTATAAAGAAATGAACTTCGGACTTGGCGAAACCGCAGACATGATCCGTGATCACGTTAATAGCTTCGCAAGCCAAGAGATTGCCCCTCTTGCTGAACAAACAGATTTAGACAACACGTTCCCAAATCAACTTTGGCCACAACTTGGCGAAATGGGTTTATTAGGAATGACGGTAGCTGAAGAATTTGGCGGTGCGGGTTTAGGCTATTTAGAACATGTTATTGCCATGGAAGAAATTAGCCGTGCAAGTGCCTCAATTGGCCTAAGTTATGGTGCTCATTCAAACTTATGTGTAAACCAAATAAACCGTAATGGAACACAAGCGCAAAAAGAAAAATACTTACCAAAGCTTATCAGCGGTGAACACATTGGTGCGCTTGCTATGAGTGAACCCAATGCAGGTTCTGACGTAGTATCAATGAAATTAAAGGCCGAGAAAAAAGGCAACGTATTTGTTCTTAACGGTAACAAAATGTGGATCACCAATGGTCCCGATGCTGATACGTTCGTTATTTATGCCAAAACCGATTTAAATGCAGGCCCTAAAGGGATCACTGCTTTCATCGTTGAGCGCAACACACCAGGATTTTCTACCGCACAAAAACTAGACAAACTGGGTATGCGCGGTTCGAATACTTGTGAACTTGTATTTGAAAACTGTGAAGTACCAGAAGAAAACATTTTAGGTAACTTAAACGAAGGCGTAAAAGTCTTAATGAGTGGCCTTGATTACGAGCGTGTTGTATTAGCCGCGGGTCCACTTGGTATCATGCAAGCCTGTATGGACATTGTTGTACCGTACATTCATGAACGTAAACAGTTCGATAGCCCAATTGGTCAATTCCAATTAATTCAAGGCAAAATTGCCGACATGTACACGCAAATGAATGCAGCGCGTTCATATGTTTACACGGTAGCTCGCGCATGCGATCGCGGTGAAACAACACGTAAAGATGCGGCTGGTGCCATTTTATATGCAGCAGAACTGGCAACTAAGATGGCATTAGATGCAATTCAGATCTTAGGCGGTAACGGTTATATCAACGAGTACGCGACAGGCCGTTTATTACGTGACGCTAAACTTTATGAAATTGGTGCGGGTACTTCTGAAATCCGCCGTATGCTGATTGGTCGCGAATTATTCACTGAGAGCCGATAAGGATTAAAGTTATGACGATTTTAAAATCGAGTGTTAATCCACACGATCCGCAATTTCTGCAAAATCACGATAACATGGCTGCCCTTGTAAACGACTTACGTGAAAAAGTGGCCGACATCCGCTTAGGCGGTGGCCCTGCTTTAATCGAACGCCATGTTGGCCGTGGTAAGTTATTTGTACGCGATCGTATCGAAACATTATTAGATGAAGGTTCGCCGTTCTTAGAGATTTCTCAATTTGCGGCGTTTGGTGTTTACGAGCAAGCGATTCCATGTGCAGGCGTTGTTGCGGGTATTGGTCGTGTTAAAGGCGTTGAATGTATGATTATCGCCAACGATGCCACTGTTAAAGGAGGGACATATTTCCCACTAACAGTGAAAAAGCATCTGCGCGCACAAGACATTGCAGAGCGTTGCCATTTACCGTGTATTTATTTAGTTGATTCGGGCGGTGCAAACCTGCCTGAACAAGACGATGTATTCCCAGATAAACTGCATTTTGGTCACATTTTCTATAATCAAGCACGTATGTCGGGTAAAGGCATTCCGCAAATTGCGGTGGTAATGGGCTTATGTACTGCTGGCGGCGCGTATGTGCCTGCAATGGCAGATGAAAGCATTATCGTAAAAGAACAAGGCACTATTTTCTTAGCGGGTCCACCGCTTGTAAAAGCCGCAACAGGTGAAGAAGTTAGCGCTGAAGAGCTAGGCGGTGCCGATGTGCACTGTAAAACATCGGGTGTGGCCGATCACTATGCTGAAAACGATGCACATGCACTGTCTATTGCACGTCAATGTATTGAGCGCATTAATTATCAGCGCCCTACTGCACCATTACTTGAAGACGTAAAACCTCCACGTTACGACATTAACGAGATTTACGGCATTGTTGGTACTGATCTTAAAAAGCCATTTGATGTACGTGAAGTCATTGCACGAGTGGTTGATGACTCATCATTTGATGAGTTTAAACGCTACTTTGGTGAAACCTTGGTAACGGGCTTTGCGAAAATTTTTGGCCACCCTGTTGGTATCGTTGCTAACAATGGCATTTTATTTAGTGAATCAGCTCAAAAAGGTGCGCACTTTATTCAGTTGTGCGCGCAGCGAAATATCCCTTTAGTCTTCTTACAAAATATCACCGGCTTTATGGTGGGTAAAAAGTACGAGGCAGAAGGTATCGCAAAACACGGTGCCAAAATGGTTACCGCGGTATCGTGTGCTGATGTACCCAAATTCACCGTGTTAATTGGTGGCTCTTATGGTGCGGGTAACTACGGTATGTGTGGCCGAGCGTTTGAACCAACAATGATGTGGATGTGGCCTAATGCCCGTATTTCGGTTATGGGTGGCGAGCAAGCAGCTGGCGTACTTGCTCAAGTGAAGCAAGACGGTTTAGCACGCAAAGGCGAAAGCATGACTGATGTGCAAATTAGCGAATTTAAAAAGCCAATTATCGAGCAATACGAAAAACAAGGTCATCCTTATTATGCCAGTGCACGACTGTGGGATGATGGCATTATCGACCCTGCCGATACACGTAATGTGTTAGGTCTTGCTTTAAGTGCTGCTAAAAACGCCCCAGAGCGTGATTCTCAGTTTGGCGTATTTAGAATGTAATGGAGGCCGTATGTCAGTAACACTACAAATAACAAAATCAAATGTGGCTGTCCTCGTTTTAAACCGCCCAGAAAAACACAATGCATTTAATGAGGACGTGATTAGCGAACTCATTCAGTGCATTGAGCACGCCAATAGCTGTGATGTACGTGCTTTGGTATTAAAAACACAAGGTAAGCATTTTTCTGCAGGCGCTGATTTAAATTGGATGAAGTCGATGGCTGGCAATGACTTTGCAGAAAACTTCGCAGATTCAAAGCAACTTGCCAAATTAATGCATGTGCTTGCAACAAGCCCTCATCCAACGCTATGTGCCGTACAAGGGGCTGCATTTGGTGGTGCGTTAGGCTTAATAGCCTGTTGTGATATTGCTATTTGCCAAGACGATGCACAATTTTGTTTAAGCGAAGTGAAGTTAGGTTTAATTCCAGCTGTGATTAGTCCGTATGTGATCAAAGCGATTGGTGAGCGTGCTGCACGCCGTTACTTTTTAACCGCAGAAATCTTTGATGCACACACAGCGAAACAATTAGGTTTAATTCATCAAGTGACCGGTGACTTACAAACAGCATTAGACAAGCACTTGCAAAGCCTTGTTAATAATGGGCCTATTGCAGTGAAAGCAGCCAAACAGCTAATCAATGATGTTGCGGGTAAAGCCATTGATGAAACACTAATCGATTTAACAGCAGAGCGTATTGCGCGTATTCGTGTATCAGACGAAGGACAAGAAGGTCTTAGCGCATTTTTTGAAAAACGCAGCCCAAATTGGCAGAAATAGGATCCATTATGACAACAAAAACGTTGAAAAAAATTCTCGTTGCAAACCGTGGTGAAATTGCCTGCCGAGTTATGCGCACAGCAAAACAAATGGGCCTAACTACGGTTGCTGTATATTCAGATGCAGATAAACACGCGCAACATGTAAAGCTGGCCGATGAGGCCTATCACATTGGTCCTGCACCAAGTAAAGATTCATACTTAGTCGCAGATAAAATTATCGACGTTGCAAAACAGACCTCCGTTGATTGCATTCACCCCGGCTACGGTTTTTTATCTGAAAACAGTGAATTTGCCCTAGCCTGTGAGCAAAACGACATTGCATTTATTGGTCCTCCAGCATCAAGTATTGAAGCAATGGGTTCTAAAACGCGTGCAAAAGAAATTATGCACGAAGCCAATGTCCCTTTAGTGCCGGGCTATTATGGCGATAACCAAGACACTGAATTTTTAAAAGCCGAAGCAGAAAAAATTGGCTACCCTGTCCTTATCAAAGCAGCCTTTGGCGGTGGCGGTAAAGGAATGCGTGTAGTAGAGCATGCAAAAGACTTTATCAGTGCGCTTGAAGGGGCAAAGCGTGAAGCTAAAGCTGGCTTTGGTAATGATTTAGTGCTTCTAGAGCGTTACGTTACTAAACCCCGTCATGTTGAAGTACAAGTATTTGCAGACAATCATGGCAACTGTGTTTATTTAGGCGATCGTGACTGTTCTTTACAACGTCGCCATCAAAAAGTAATTGAAGAAGCACCGGCACCGGGTTTATCTGATTCGCTACGAAAAGAAATGGGTCAAGCCGCTGTACGCTGTGCACAAGCAATTAACTATCGTGGTGCGGGTACTGTTGAGTTTTTACTGTGTGGCGATGAGTTCTTCTTCATGGAAATGAACACTCGTTTACAAGTAGAGCACCCGGTAACCGAAATGGTCACTGGCGTTGACTTAGTAAGCTGGCAAATTAATGTGGCTGCAGGTGGAAAACTGCCGCTGTCACAAGCGGATATTCAGCTGCAAGGTCATAGCTTTGAAGCACGTATTTATGCAGAAGACCCAAGCAATGACTTTATCCCGTGTTCTGGCCGTATTGATGCCCTATTCACCCCGACTGAATCAGAGTTTGTACGCATAGACACAGGCATTGCCGCTGGCGATGAAATTAGCCCGTTTTACGACCCAATGATTGCTAAGCTCATTGTTCACGATGACAACCGTGAGGCAGCGCTTGGTCGTTTATCAAAAGCACTGCAACAATTTCATTTAGCTGGATTTAGTTGTAACGTTAACTTTTTGCACAACCTTGCTAACCACCCAACGTTTCAAGCTGGTGCGCCTGATACACACTTTATTGAAGATCAAGGTGCGCAATTAGTCGCTAAAGACGAGCAACAACATACACTCGCGACAGTAATCGCTGCATTTGCATACATGAGCACACTAAAAGGCAGTAGTGCGAGTCCATGGCAGCAATTAACTGGCTTTATGCTAAACAGCGCTGCGCTAACAAAAATCCCATTTACTGATGTTGCGGTGCAAGCTGAAAAGTGTGCCGATGGTTTTAAAATCAACCTCAACTCAGTTGACTATACAAGTTCAGGCACCGTTGAAAATGGCCTTGCTCGCTTAGTCATTAATGGTGAAAAAGTTGTCGCGCATGTTATCCAAACAGACACGCATATCACTGTAATGTATAACGCTCAGCAAACAGTGATTGAACTCATCGATAAACACTACATTAGTGAACATGAAAGTGATGCACTTCCTCTTGCGGCCCCATTAAACGGCACAGTCGTTAAACACCTTGTTGCTGTGGGTAGCGAAGTTGTTAAAGGCGATGCGGTTGTAATTATCGAAGCAATGAAAATGGAATACACGCTTAATGCTCCACATGATGGTGTATTAACCAGCTACTGTTTTGGTGAAGGTGAATTAGTTAGCCATGGCGATATGCTCGCCATAGTCGAGGAACAGGAGGCGGTATGACACAGTTCCCTGCGTGTGTACGTATTGTTGAAGTGGGTGCCCGTGATGGACTGCAAAATGAAGCAGCCGTCACCAGCCAAGATAAAATCGAACTAATTAACGCCCTAGCCAACGCGGGTCTTAACGATATTGAAGCGGGTGCATTTGTATCACCTAAATGGGTGCCGCAAATGGCTGACTCACGTGATGTGATCAACGCATTAAACTTACCTAATGTTAATTTAAGTGCGCTAACCCCTAACTTACGTGGTGCAGAAGCCGCTCATCAAGTGGGCATTAAAGAGTTTGCTATATTTACCGCAGCCAGCGAAGCATTTTGTCAAAAGAACATTAACTGCTCGATTGATGAAAGTATTGACCGCTTTAAAGAGGTCATGGACTTTGCGAAAGAAAATAATATTCGTGTTCGTGGCTATGTAAGTTGTGTAATGGGTTGCCCTTACCAAGGTGACGTTGACTACACTGATGTATTAAAGGTGTCGCAGCGTTTATTAGACTTGGGTTGTTACGAAATTAGCCTTGGTGACACAATTGGCGTAGGAACAGCAAAAAAAGTGGACGAGTTATTAGATTTATTACTGCAACATATTGATAAGTCAAAACTCGCTGTACATTTTCACGACACCTACGGGCAAGCGCTCACAAATATTTACACCGCGCTAATGCGAGGTATTTCAACAGTTGACAGTGCCGTTGCAGGCCTTGGTGGCTGCCCTTATGCCAAAGGAGCGTCAGGAAATGTTGCCACTGAAGATGTGGTTTACTTACTGCAAGGGCTTGGCATAGAGCATGGAATTGATTTAGAAAGACTGGCGAAAGCTGGTTGGGCTATTTGTAGCGCATTAAATAAACAACCTGTCAGCAAGGTTTCACTTGCTCTAAAGAACACGCAGAATAATTAAGGAGTAGGCTCATGGCCGGTTTTGATAAAGTGGTTTCGAGTTACGAAGCTGCGATGGAAGGTTTAAAAGATGGCGATACCATTATCGCTGGTGGCTTTGGCTTGTGTGGTATTCCTGAAGGACTTATCGGCGAAATAAAGCGTAAACAAACAAAAAACTTAACGGTTGTATCTAACAACTGTGGTGTTGACGACTTTGGTTTAGGTATTTTGCTACACGACAAGCAAATTAAAAAAATCATCGCCTCTTATGTTGGTGAAAATGCCTTATTTGAACAACAGTTACTTAATGGCGAAATTGACGTAGTACTTACGCCACAAGGTACACTTGCTGAGAAAATGCGTGCTGGTGGTGCGGGTATTCCTGCATTTTACACTGCAACTGGTTACGGCACCCCTGTTGCACAAGGCAAAGAAGTTAAAGAATTTGATGGCCGCCCATACATTTTAGAAGAATCAATTACAGGTGAGTTTGCGATTGTTAAAGCATGGAAAGCCGATCGCTATGGCAACCTCGTGTTTCGTCACACAGCCATGAACTTTAATCCAATGGCTGCAACCGCAGGTAAGATTACCGTTGCTGAGGTCGAAGAAATCGTAGAGCCGGGTGAACTGGAGCCGAGCCAAATTCACACCCCAGGCATTTACGTTAATCGTGTGATCAAGGGTAACTTTGAAAAACGCATCGAACGTGTAACGACTCGCGATTAAGGAGCATTAAAATGGCATTATCACGTGAACAAGTAGCTATGCGCGTTGCACAAGAGCTACAAGACGGTTATTACGTTAATTTAGGGATTGGTATCCCTACCCTTGTCGCTAACTATGTACCCGATGGCATAGAAGTCATGCTGCAATCTGAAAATGGTCTGTTAGGAATGGGTGCGTACCCATCTAAAGACCAAGTTGATGCAGATATGATCAACGCGGGTAAAGAAACCGTGACAGCAGCAACAGGTGCAGCAATATTTAATAGTGCAGATAGTTTTGCCATGATACGGGGTGGTCATGTAGACTTAACAGTATTAGGTGCATTTGAAGTTGACCAGAACGGAAACATCGCATCGTGGATGATCCCAAAAAAGCTGATTAAAGGCATGGGTGGCGCGATGGACCTTGTTGCTGGCGCGAAGAATATTATTGTTACGATGACGCATGCAAGTAAGCATGGCGACTCTAAGTTATTAGAAAGTTGCACTTTACCGTTAACTGGGGTTAACTGTGTAAAGAAAATCGTAACTGATTTAGCCGTACTCGAAGTCAAAGACGGCGCTTTTCATCTACTAGAGCGCGCACCAGGCGTGTCAGTAGATGAAATCATAAGCAAAACGGCAGGAAAATTGCTTATTGAAGGTGATGTCCCTGAAATGGTTTTCTAACCACTGACATCCCAATGTACCGACCTCATTCCCAGTGCCAATGGCGCTGAGTTACCCAAAATCCCTCGCAAGAGGGATTTTTTTTATCTTTTATATCCCCCTCACTGCACCAATTTGTCACACAATTAGTATAAAATGCCCTAAACTTGTGAGTAACACGTAAGGAGCACTTTACTTGTTACCAATAAATAAAAACTGCTACACTCGCCTTTTTTGCTTTTTGAGGCGAAAAACTAGATTAAACAAGCAATTAACGCTTAATTTTTAGGCGTTATCGCAAAAGTTAGCTATATTCACCCTTTAGTCTGTTAGTTTTTAAATATTGGGATAATAATTGCTTAGCTCTTAACTTCATAAAACGCGCTATTGAGAATTACTGAAATTAACTATGCAAACACCTATTCGTGGCCTACGCTCATTTTGTTTCGCTGCTCGCACACTGAGCTTTAAAGATGCAGCAAACCAACTTTATCTTACGCCATCAGCCGTAAGCCATCAGATCAAGCAATTAGAAGAGCAATTGGGGATTGAGCTATTCGAACGTCAAACTCGCTCTATTCGTTTAACCGCTGCGGGTAAGAACTTTTATGATTCAGTGTCACCTCTGATTAAAGCTCTCGAAAAAACCATTAATGAATTTAGTCAGTTACAAGAAAATATCACTATAAGCATTACTCTGCCTGAGTTTTTTGCCAGTGAATTATTAATGCCAAAGTTGAGTGAGTGGACCGCCGATCATCCAAACACTAACTTACAGCTAAACACCTTAAAAACGCGCAAAGAACTGACCAAGCAAAGTGACTTATCAATTGTATTATCGTCATCTAAGCCACACGAAGGGGTTGTACACGAATTATTTTCGTTGTCGTATACACCGGCATGTAATAAAGAAAACTGGCAAGCATGGCACGAAAACCCTTTTCAAGCCCTTAATGAAGTGCCCCTAATACTGCATAAAGCACGTCCTTGGGCATGGCACCAATGGGCTGAACATGCAGGTATTGAAGACTTCGCACCAAAACAAATTATTCAGGTTGATAGTATGTTCGGGGTTGCGCGAGCTGCACAGCAAGGGATGGGAATTGCACTTATTCCTTTGCCTATTAGTCAAACCTGGTTTGAAGAGCAATGGCTATTTAATTTTACTGATATGCCATTAAAAACCAAAGATAAATACTATTTAGTCCAGCACGAACCGAGTGAAACTAACGCACAGCTAGAGTTATTTATAAAGTGGATGATTGATACGTTTAAGCATTTAAAATAATCACTTATCTGGATGCCTGTGCATAACACAGGCATCATTCACACGGGCTCTGTCGTGAGTAATTTCATCTTTCTAGCGATTCTAACCACCCTTTTATCTCAGCCATTAGTTGTGGCAACAGGCGCTCTAGTTTTTGAAGTGTGTCTTTGATTTCGAGGTTTTGCTCGCGTGCTTTTAACTCAATTTCTTCACATAATTTTCTGAGCTTATCGGCACTCAGCTCACCACACATCCCTTTTAAAGCATGCGCAGTTTGATGTACTTCTGCATGATTTTGCACTGCAAACTGCTCTTTTAAATCAGTGAGTTTTTTCGGCGCGTTGATCATAAATATTTGGCATATTCTTTTTAGTAAAGCCTCTTTATTAAGTAACCGTACAAGCGCTTCTTGACGATTCCATAATGACTGCGCTTCATCTACTGTGCTAACGTGTTCTTCTGTTTGCTGTTCATGATCAGATAAAATCCATTTCACAACTTTTGATAGCACATCATCTGCTTTAATTGGTTTGCTAAGATAATCATTCATACCGACTGATAAACATTTTTCTTTTTCGCCCATCATCGCACTCGCAGTCATGGCAATCATAGGCACATTAATAAAAGCGCCACCAGCCTCACCTGAACGTATTTTTTCAGACACTTGATAGCCATTTAAAGTTGGCATCTGACAATCGAGTAGTATACAGTTTACAGGCGCTCCGCTTGCTTCGCTCTGCAATAAATGTTCAATGGCTTCTTGGCCATTGTTGGCCGTGAGTATTTCAATGGGTAGCTCGTCAAGTGCCCCTTTCGCTACTTCTAAGTTAATTTTATTGTCATCGACAATAAGTACCTTACTGCCTTTAATTTGTGATAAACGTTCATTTGAAATTGCGAACTCACCATCACTGTTGTCATGTAATAACGTGTGTGTTTCGTAATCACGCAGCTCAACCCCTGCAACGCGTAATAGGGCTGTTTGTGTAAGGGGTTTACTTATTTTACTCACTTTGCCCGCTTTGCTTTTTGGTATTGAAGTATCAGATTGATGCAATAAGACAACGTGAGTGCTGCTATGTGTTTCATGCAGGTGATCTAAGCTCGTATTATTATTGATTTCTTCGTCGTCTATGATGGCAAAATCAATGTTCTCATCATCGTGTAGGTCTAATTCACTAAGCGATGAAACGCTTACGTGCCCGCCATATAAAACAACCAATTTTTCAATTATTTCTATAATATGTGCATTTTGACTACACACTAAAACATGTTTAGAGGAAAAACATCTCTGTTCTTGCTTTAAGTTTCTTTCACTTGCGCGTGCCTTAATATAAAAGCTAAATGTACTGCCTTGATTTAAAGTTGAATCTAAGTAAATTTCTCCACCCATTGCATGACATAACTGCTTACAGATCGATATTCCTAATCCCGTCCCCCCAAATTTCTCGGTAATTGCACTACTCGCTTGTTGGAATGCACCAAACAGTCGTTTTTGCGAAAGAGGATCAATGCCAATTCCTGTATCTTGTACACTAACCCTTAATTTATATTCATTATTAGCAACATGCTCCGTACTCACTTTAATTTTAATAAACCCTTTTTCAGTAAACTTAATGGCATTACTAATCAGGTTATTAATAATTTGAGTTAGTCTAAGGGGGTCTACTTCTAGCTTATCGCATGTAAGTTCTGTGGTGTCTAAGTACACATCAACCCCTTTATCGAAGGCTCTGACAGCACACGAGCTCACCAAACTTTCAATCAGTAGCAGCGGGTTTATCAACTGAATATTTAAGTCGAGTTTTCCTGCCTCTATTTTCGACAAATCAAGAATATCGTTAATTAATAAGTTTAAGCTTGATGCGCTCAACTCCATCATATCAACAAGCTTGCGTGACTTGTCTGTTAGCGCTTCTCGTTTCAAAATATTTAGCGTGCCAATGACACCATTTAATGATGTTCGCAGTTCATGGCTCACATTCGATATAAATGCACTTTTAACCTCGCTGTGTTTAATTGCTTCGTCTTTTGCTTCTGCAAGTGCGTGTGTACGTTTACGCACTTTGGCTTCAAGCTCAGAGTTAAGACGTTTAACTTTAATTTCAGCCTGTTTTTCTTTACTAATGTCTCTAATTATTAAAGCCAAACCACTTAGGTTACTGTGCTCAGAAAAAACAGGACTCACTGAAATAGCGTAATGCGCGATATATTCACCTTGCACGAATGAACACTCGTCCTTTATTTGAGCTCTAGAACTCTGTATTTTTTTTACATATTCATCGATTGGTAAATTAGATAGAAATTCAATTTCCTTACTCGATTTCCCTACTGCCGCTTTACTTGAAATGAGCAATAATCGCTCTGCAGTATGGTTTAAACTGGTCAGATACCCTTTTAAGTTAAGGGCAATAATTGCATCGATAGAACCATCGACAATTGCTGATGCTTCTTGTCTGGTTTCTGCGAGTAATTGGCTTCTAATCGCATTACGATAAAATGTAATTAAAAGAATTGATGTGAAAACAATCACTGCAAATAACAGACTGTAGGTGATCAAGCGTTTTTCATTGATCAAATTATCCACATATTCTTTAGGTGCAAGTAGGTTAAAATTAACAAAACCATATTTATTACCTGATCTGGTATACAACTTTTCTGAACGTACATAGAACTGTTCTTCTGTATTCGCTTTTGACTTTATTAAATAGATACCGTTGTACTTTATGTTTTCGGTGTAAACAGCCTGCCAATTTACACTGGGATTTAAATCTCTAGAAAATTGATAGCTTTCAAGTGGATGAATAATAAAATCTCCATCAGAGCCACTAATAATAAGTTGTGAGGTATCAAACACTGTTTCTTTAAGGTTATTAAGTAATGTACTGGCATTAACATTCATAATTAAAAAAGCAAAACGCTTACCGTTCTCACTGTATATTGGTATCGAAAACCGAATCATCGGTTTAAAAGGAAATTCAATTTCACCAAACTCACGATTTAAAGACAGTGGTGACATATACACTTGCTTTGGTTCAAGCAACGTACTGGGCAAGAAATAAGGCTCGCCACTTTTAGATTGTAATGAATAATCCGCAGAGGCTTCTACAGATGCGCCAACACGCTGAACACGAATAAGTTCGTTACCTTCAGCAGTCACCGCAATAACACGCACCTGTTCAACGGCGAGGTTATTTTCCATAAAACCAATAAAAATAGTTTCTAATCGCTCTTTCCATTGCTGATAACTAGTGCCATCGTATGGGTCTATTCCATTGTTAAAATGGGCTCTTGGTAAGCCTGAAATTGGCGGGGTTGAATACAAAAACCGTAAATCTGATTTATATTCTGACAGTGTCGTTGTTACAATTTCTTTTAGCCTTTGATTCGTTTCGACGAACTCTTGGTCTATCGAGTCTAAAACATCTTCTTTTACTTGCCCTTCAAAAAAGCTAACGGCGATTGCTATAAAAACAACAAATACTATCGACACTAAAGCAAAGTATGGGTTCAATGAGGCTGCTTTTTTATTTTCTTTTAGTAAAATATTCACTCAGCTCCCCTTACCGTTCATCAGCTGCTTTTGTGCACCATTTCAACAAAATAGCTTTAACGCACTCATAATTAATTGGTTTTGCAATAAAGTCATTCATCCCGGCATCAATACAGCGTTGTTTGTCGGCACTTAATACATTGGCAGTTAAAGCAATGATGGGAGTGTTTTTATAGGAAGGCATCTCTCTGATCCTTAATGTCGCTTGCGGCCCATCTAAGACAGGCATTTGCATATCCATAAGAATGAGATCAAACGCCCGTGTTTCACACTGAAGAATAGCTTGCTCGCCATTATCGGCCATATTGATAGAGCTGATATTAAACTCACTCAACATCGCTTCAATAACGATTTGATTGATTTCGTTATCTTCGACAATCAGTACATTCAGCCAAGAGAAATCAATTGCTTGCTCATGGGGTTCTTGCATGCGCTGTTGTTCACTATAAACAGACTCATTCGCTCGGATAACATTGAGATCAAAATGAAAGTCTGAGCCAACACCATACTCACTTTCAACGTGCAATGAAGTCCCCATTAATTTTAATAGCTTACTAGAAATGGCTAAACCGAGTCCTGTACCACCAAACCGTCGTGTAATTGAGGCATCTGCTTGTGAAAAGGCCTCAAACAAGCTATTAAGCTGTTCCTTCGCTATGCCAATTCCGGTATCTGAAACGTGGAATATAATGCTAAATTCATCATTAGATAGCTGATGAATACTCACATTTAACGATACACTGCCTCTTTCTGTAAATTTAATTGCATTGCCAATTAAATTAATAAGCACTTGTTTAAGGCGTGTTTCATCCCCTAAAAATATAAAATTGGGGTCCTCAGGCAACACTGAAATAAACAGTTCGACTTGTTTATTATTAGCTTGCGCTTTAAATAAATGCGTTAGCTCATCGAGTAATAAGTTTAATGCTATTGGCTGTTCTTCCAGTTCAATTTTTGAGGCTTCGATTTTACTTAAATCTAAAATATCATTGATAATTACTAATAAGCTCGCACCTGAAGAGTGTATGATGGCCAACATTTTTTCTTGTTCAGCATTTAATGGTGTACGACTCAATTGACGTGCCATACCCAAAATACCGTTCATAGGCGTTCGTATTTCGTGGCTCATATTCGCCAAAAATTCTGACTTAACTTTAGTGGTATGTTCGGCGGTTTGTTTGGCATCTGATAAATCTTTACTTAAAATTCTGAAGCTATCTGCCGCTTTTGCAAGTACACCTATTTCATCTTTTCTATGTAAGTCATAAATTGGTGCAGATAAATCGCCATTAAGAAAGTGTTTAAAGCTCACCGTAAGGCGTTTAATAGACTTGGAGATCTGCAAATGGAAAAAAGCAGACAAGGCAATAATGTAAATTAACACTCCCCACGCGAGTAGCTTTAAAATACGCTCTGTTTTAGAAACTGTTTTTTCTGCTTCTTCCTTGATACGGCTTAACCTTGTTAATGATTGCTCTCTTAGTTCATTTGCTAAAGTACTAAATTCAATTGCGTCACCGGCCATTACAACATTGACTAAACTTAAATAATTGCGATTTGCTTGAATACTCCTCGCAAATGCCTGACTATAAGTATCTGCCATTTTTGAAAGTTGGTTAATTTCAGAGCGGTATTCACTTTTTTGAATATGCACAGAGGCATTTAATTTCGTCGAAATCATTCGTAAAGCATCGTTAACTGACGCTCTTTTTGCATAATCTTTTTTGGTTAAAAACAAATACGCATCTCGATGCAACGAATGCCACAGATTGAGATACTCAGAAATAAATAACTTTTCTTCAACAGTGGTTACTTTTCGCATTAAGTTATCAAGGTGTGTCGTTGCATCAGCGTAAATTCGGGGTAATTCTTTTTCTGTCAATGTTGCTCTTATTTCGTAGCGCTTGGTCAAGACCTGTAAATTCTCGCCGTACCTCTTTACTAGTTCAGACATGGCGTTGAGGTAAATTTGACTCTCATTCTCTTCATTTTTAAGCTCAACATCGCTTAGACGTGTTTTGATACTTTGAAAATTTTCGACGATTTTTTCAAACACAGCACTGCTTCCACTCCCGCCATACACAGAGATATCGCGTTGCATTTCGACTATGTCTTTATTGATCCTAAGAATACTGACAGCGTAATTACTGATTCGGCTTATATCGTTAAAAGCAACCTCTATTGTATTTAGGCGTTTATTCATAACGTAGTAACTGGCGCTCATAGCAAGTAAAATTAGCATCAACGCTAATAACATTTTTGCAGCAACAGAGCGTGAGAAAATATTCGACAAGGCAGTTCCTTAAGAATTAAGCAGTTCAAACCACTTATCTAAACTGTAATCATAATTTGGCATGACGGTATTCCAAACCGCGATATTAGAAAAGCGCTTAATGTAGCTGCCTCCATCCCTTACCTGCCCAGCTTTAACAGAGATTTTTCCATCAGTGCCTGTTAAGTCTGTCACCGCTTCTTTACCTTGATACCAGTAATTCCACTCTGGTATAGACATAAGAGGCTGACTTCGTTCTGGGTTAGAAATGTAATAGCCCTGACGCGCTATAAATGCACCGGGATAGCCTGACAACCACCAGTTCATGTAATCGTACGCTGCATCTTTTACATGCCCTTGCGTATTGGCCGATAAACACATAACCCCATGCCAAGCACGATAACCTTCTTTGGGTGAAGCATACACAACAGGGATACCTTGTCCTCTGCATGCACTTACTCCCGGTGAAAACATACTTTGAATAGTCACACGGTTAGTTTTCATAAAGTCTATCGACTGTGGAACCGATGTCCAAAATCCAGAGAAGTGACCCTGCCTTTTTTTCTCGAGCAAAATTTTAAACAGCTGATCAATTTCTGTAATACTCATACTTCCTAAGTCATTGAAACTCATCAGCCCTTGGGCCTGAACAGCAAGTGCGGCGTCAAAAATACCTATGGTGGGCGCATTAACTAATCCTACTTTCCCTTTATTTTTCTCGTCGAGCAACCATGCCCACGATTCGGTTTCATAGGGAATACCTTGCTCAATAAATTGCGTGTTATAGCCAAAGGAATCAACATTGTGAACATACGGCATATAACTGATTTTTTTGCTAGGCGTCGTACCGAGACGACCATCAGGCTGAACATACAAAAGCTTATTGGGTGAATCCCCCGCCCCTATTTTTGCTTCAGGTATTACACGCCCGGTTTTAGTTAGTGGGTTAATTTCGTTCCAATAAATAAGCCTATCAATATCTAATGGCTGGATAGCCCCAGCTTGCCACAAAATATTAATTGAATCAGACCACTGTTCGTACAAATCAAAAGAACTTGGATCCGCTGCCGCCTTTTGTAAAACAGCAGCACTGCCCATTGGAGTAAATTCGATATTAATGCCAAGCTCACGCATTGCTCGTTGACGTAACTCTTCTTGCAAGGTGACATGTGTGCCCATCACTCTCAAAGTGACAGTGTTTTTTGCAAAAACATACGGTGCTTTAAATGCCAGTGTTGAAGCAGCGACTCCCACACCCATTTTTTTTAGAAAACATCGACGGTCTTTTAAGTTAGCCATACATATTCACCTAGTAAATAAGCAACTATGAGTATAGATGAAATTTTTAACGTTAAAATCTGATTATTTCATCAGTCAATTGCATGTAATTTAAAGCAATTTCTACCCGCATTTTTTGCTTCATATAATGCTTCGTCAGCTAATGAGACAAGTTCATCAAACTGTTTCATCTCTTGGTGAGAATACACAACTCCCCCGATACTGACTGACACCCTATTTAAAGAAGATTCTTCGTGACGAATATTTTCGCTCGCTAGTTCATGATTAATTCGCTCGCAGACTTGCTTTACTCCATCAAAATCTGTGTAAGGTAAGAGCACAAGGAACTCTTCTCCTCCATATCGTACAACCGTATCTTGCGGGCGTTTAACTGAACGATTTAATACCTCAGCAATCTTTTTAATACATACGTCGCCTTGTGGATGGCCATAATGGTCGTTATAACGCTTGAAATGATCGATATCTAACATCAGTAGGCTAAAAGCTCTTTTGTCACGTATAGCTTGCTTAAAAACATTAGAGACCTCTAAGTCTAGGTAATGGCGATTAAACAAACCTGTTAGAGAGTCTTTGTATGTCAATTCAACTAGCTTTTCGAGGCGAAGTTTATTCTCAATATGATTCTTCGTGCGGTGTATTAATGTTGAAGCAGTGATGGGTTTTCCAATGAAATCTGTTGCTCCGGCTTCCCAACAGGCATTTTGTGAATCGGTATCGTAGGTCGATGTAATAAAAACAATAGGTACATTTTCAAAGGCGTGATCGTCTTTTATTTGCCTACATACATTTAACCCATTGATATCAGGCAAATTCACATCTAACAAAATTAAATCAGCAGTGTTTTCTTTACAGTATTCTAAGACACTATTTCCAGCGCTAAATGGTAAAACAGTAAAGTGCTCTTCTAATATTGTTTCAAGTGTAAGTCTGATCATTTCATCATCATCAACTACAAGTATTTTACATTCTGACAATGGTTTTAGAGTTAAAGGCATATAAATTCTTCATCTTTATTATTGTTTAGTTTCGCTTTGCAGCAGCTCTTTAAGGCATAATCGCTTACTAACTTACCTTGTAACTTTTGAAAACATACTATTCATGAGAAGGTCACTTTAGTATGTTATTAATTCTGCAACTAACTGTTAGTTCAATAAGTTTTAACAGTAATTATAGTCAAAGCACTATTTAATGCTTAACTATTTTTCATTATTTGTAGTATAAAAGAATGATGGCTATTTATTGCATGCGCCATGCACTTAAACATAAGGTTATTACAGTGAATAGATAGCTAATCCTGTCATGAAGTGGGTTTATCATATCGTTTTTGTTTTTTACGTTGTTCGTGCTTTGCTTTAGCCACATTTTCAAATACAGGGGGGGGAATAGGAAATAGCGAAAGAAGTGGGAATATGGCCATAAATAAATATGCCCCTTTTGGCATCTTTTTAGCCCAGAGTACCAGCTTAAAGAGCAGATTAAACAATGTATTTAAACAATACAGTTCCGCCACACAGTTTACTAATAACAACCCGTGCTATAGTGATTAAATCCATTTACCTTTCCATTAATAACCTTTAAAAGATAAATGGGGACAATGCTACTTTTTTAAACGTATTTAATGTGTTAATCATAAAAACGAAGAATATAATTTTTTTGATACTGCCCTCTCCTGATACAGCTTAAGCCTTGCAGCAACACTATTCTTAGCATGAGAGCCTCACTTTTCAAGCCTTTTATTCGACTAAAGTCTATAGGTTAAATTTATTCACCTATTGGGTGTTTTTTTATCGTTTGTTCGATTTTCCTCTCTCAACTAAAGTTGAATTGTCGGTAATAAATGCTGGCTCTAACAGAGGAAAAAATTATGTTTAGTACACTTATGAAACGCGTTGCACTTAGCTCTTTATTAACTTGCTCAGCGATGGCAGTGGCTGATCAGGGTGACTACAAATTAATGGTGATTGACCAATCTACACAAGCATCAGTAGAGACTAACCGTCAATACGAAGTGGCATTTAACCAATGTGCGTTAAGTGTTCAAGCGAAGAATTTTACAGAAGCTGAAGCGCTTTGTTCAAAAGCAATCAGTTTACTTAGCACAAGCAAAGTACCAGCTTATAAGCGTCGTGAATTAACGTCATTTGCGTTAAGCAACCGCGGTGTAGCTCGCATCATGTCGGAAAACGACACTGCTGCATTGTCTGACTTTTACGAAGCAGTACAAATTTCAGGTAACGAGTTAGTTGAACACAACTTAACACGTGCGAAAAAGAACTTAGCGTTATAAGTTTTACAGAATTGTGTTGTCTCAAAACCCAGCTTAGGCTGGGTTTTGTCGTTTATGTACTGATCATTTTATGCTTCTTTCAAATTCGAGTAGCAATCTAGAAATTAAGCTAACGAAGCTTACCTTAAGCTTCAGACAATGCTTGTTTGTAACTTAAATCAAAATGTTTGAGCAACTGATTCAGGTAGTTCAGATTTATCTGGTTAGGTTTAAAGCTTTGTCCCTTTTCAATATTTGCTATGTGTTGTTTTAGCTTTTCTTTATCTTTATTCCAAAAAGCAATGTTTCCTAACACAAAGTCATTCCAATACATTTTTGAACCACTTAGCTCTTCATCGGGGTCCAATACTTTTTTTGCGTGAAAAACAGCTTGTTGAAAATCACCAGCTAGCCCTTCCATTTGAGCTAAATGCCACGTTAACGAGCTTTCTTTTGAATTATTGTGAGAGATAAAACGTTTTATCAGAATTGCGGCTTCAGCATGGCAACCTGATTTTTCTAACAATCTAAACCCAGCATCGTATGTCTGATCAAATTGTTGGTATGTGAGGTTCAAATCGTCTTTTAACCTTTCTTCAAGCGCTACTTTACAATCAGCAAAAGCAAGATTTGATGTAAATAATAACCCGATAGATAAAATTCCTGTTTTCATAATTCTGTCCTTAATTATACTAGTGCCTTATAAGATAACACTGCAATCAAACACTAAGTTCACCACAAACTAAAAGTAGTTGGTTCCATGTAACCTTTAAATTGTTGTTATTTCTCTAGCTCATGGTAAACATTTGGATTCCAAATTTGCATGAACATCTCTGGATTCTTAATTGGTTGAAAACCATATTGCGCGTACAAACCATGCGCATCTCTTGTTGCCAATACCATACGCCTTAAGCCTTGAAGCTCTGGGTGAGAGACTATGCTCTCAACAAGCCACTTGCTCAAACCTTTGCCTCGATGACTCTCTACTATGAATACATCAGCAAGATAGGCAAATGTTGCTTTGTCTGTTATGAGGCGGGCAAAACCTATTTGATAATCATGGCTATCATAGACACCAAAACAAAATGAGTTTGAAATGGCTGTTTCTAGCGTCTGCCTTGGTATTCCGGACGCCCAATAGCTTTTTGAAATAAAACCGTAAATTACTTCAAAATCGAGGTAATTTTTATCCGTGCTGATTTTATATCCTTGCACCAGTATTCCTTTGTGATGTTAACACCTGTTATTTAAGAGGATTAGTTTTAACAAAGTTACTAAATGATTGCTACATATATAATTAAAACGCATTTTTAACATGATATAGCCTACTGACACGAACACTACCACAACGTAAAACCATTACATTGTTATTAAATTTAACAATAATAGATTTGCAGGTTGTTTATAAGGGGCTTTAATACGCCCCTATTTTTAATGAATTTTTACAAACGCTTTATGAGTTGATCTACTTTTGCCACAACAGGCCATGCTGAAGATTGAAAATTCCCCAAAACAACTAGAATATAGCCTTTTTCTTGATAGATATTTAACCTTGCTGTCATGCCTAAATGGGACCCATTATGACCAACAGTTGTATTCCCTGCTGAACTTCTCACAGAGAAACCATATCCCCAGTTTGGTGCATTTAGCTCAGGTTTTGCTGATAAGGCTTTATTAGAGAGTTCACGGCTTACTAGTTGAGCATTTTGCATTGCCATGGCGAATTTGTGTAAATCGCCTACAGTTGAATAACCTCCGCCTGCAGGTCCCCCTTTTACCGATTGAAACATCAAATTTTCAGTTACTTGACCAGTTTCGACAGAAAACCAATAATTACGGGCAGTATTTTTGACAGGCACATCTAAGTCATAACTTCCGCTTTGTTGCATGTTAGCTTTTTTATATACATTTTCGTTTATGTAATCATAGTAATTTTCACCAGTTACATTCTCAATCACCTGACCAAGTAAAACCATACCTGTATTGCTGTAACGCCATTCAGTTCCGGGTTCAAATGTAGCATCAATTGAACTGTATAAATGTTGGATACCTTTAAGAGACCGCACCTTATTTTGTATCTCGTCATACCCAGAAATATTACCAATCCCTGATGTATGGCTTAATAAGTGTCGAATCTTAATTTTGCTAAAATCACCTTTCCCTAAAATGCTTTTATCAATAAATTTAGTGAGCGGATCATCAAGCGATACTTTGCCAGCTTCTATTAGCTGTAAGATAGCGACGCTAGTAAACATTTTGTTCATTGAGCCAATTTGAAACTTAGTTTCTAAGTTATTTTTCACATCATAGCGACGTGAAGCAAAGCCATATGCAGCGCTGAACAAAATGTCATTATTTTTAGCAAGTAATACCGTGCCAGAGAAACTACCTCTTTGCGCCAGTTTATCAGTATAGATTTTGATCTCTTCAATAAATTGTGACTCAGTTAAAGAGCCTTTTGAACCTTGGTTTTGTGGAGTTTCTTCGATAGACCACCCTGTTATTGCTTGTAATTGGTCATCATTAAAAAATAACACTACTTGATGCTGCATATCTGTATTCTTTGAATAAACTTTACTGATATGACGGATGCGATTAGTTGACGTATCAAGTTCTGTAGAAATAACACTCAACTCTCCATGAAAAAGCGCAACATTCATCGAATACCCAACATAACGGTCTTTACCTTTACCCTCCCAGCGTGCAAGAGAATTTGGCGAGAAGTTCTTTACTACAAATTTTTCGATCTCATCTAAATTTTTAGTGTTTAAAACCGTAATAAATTGACTTGCCAATTTGTTATAGTCTACCTCTTTCATTGCGTGTGCTTTATGGCTAATAAAACACATAAAAAATATGAGCATTAGTAAATATCGCTTCACTTTACATTCCTTTTATTGTTTATTGAATAATATGGCGCTTGGCCTTTCGATACTTTTACTTTTACGCATAACAAAAAGCGATGAAGTAGTGATTAAGAAAAGCTTAAGAAAACATTAAGCTGAAAATAATTAATAATAACAAATGGATAACTATCAACTTGAGTGAAAGTAAATTATCAAAACAATTTTTTCTTAATGACTCTTTAGTTAATTTTGAGACTGGCGAAATTCAAACAGATGGTAAAGTTGTTGTTTTAGAGCCTAAGGTGATGGCACTTCTTGAAGTATTTTCGCAAAAACCACATCAAGTGTTATCAGCCGAAATGCTTTTTGCTAATGTTTGGCCACAAGCTATTTACAGCCCTAATTCAGTTCGCAGAAATATTGCTTTGTTAAGACAAGCGTTATCCGATGAAGAAAAGCACATTATAAAAACACACCCAAAACGGGGCTATAGTCTCGAGGCTGAAATACGTTTTTCTGATGAAAAAACGAGCACTCCATTAACAAAAATACATCAGATAAAAAATACAAAACTAGCACTCTTAATTATCCCTGCTTTGTTTATCATTATCTTCCTTTTCAATTTCCTTAACGAAGATAAACACATTTCTTTAGAAGATCTTAAGCCTATCACTGCAAGCAATGAAAAAGAGCGTTACCTACAAGTTAGTCCTGATGGGCGTTTCATGGCTTACATACAAAATACCAATCGTCCTAATAAGCGAAGGCTTTTAATCAAAGATTTACTATTAAATTCATATAAAGAATTAAGTACAGACTTAAAAGCGTTCACCTACCTTGCATGGGATACAGATGCAAATACGCTTGTATATTCGTTTCAAGATGAAGGGAGTATTTCATTCAATCGACTGCAATTAGATACAGAAGCGAACGTGATCAGCGAAGAAAAACTCTTTTCTCGTACAGATATAACTTGGAACAGCTTGTTTTTTATAGATGAACAAGAAAACCTTTTCTATTTAGCAAATCAAAACAGTTCCGAACACAGCCGTAATGTAAGCCTATATCGACATAACTTGATTACTGGCCATTCTTACGAAATTCTTCAACCAAGTGATGATTTCAAGCCCTACAAGCTCGCTTTATCACCTAACCAGAAACAATTAGCGATAATTGGCTTCAATGAAGATGCAATCTCGGAGGTAAAACTATTAAATTTATCGAGTTTTAACCTTGAATCAGTCGGTGAAATTGATCATAACTGGCACTTTATGACTTGGTTTAACGATGGTGAGTCTTTGTTATTGAGTAATGGCAGTGAGTTAAAACAACTTGAATTAAACGGCCAATTAACGACTCTTTATTTTAAAAGCTATAACTTTTTGATTTATCCACAAATCGTTAAGGACAAACTGTATTTTATTGAGGCTAAGTCTGATCAAGATATTTTGATTAGCGCTTTAGATTCACTCTCTACTCCTATAAAAATCGTAAACTCTAATACCATTGATAAAGAAGCTGCACTTTCACCTGATGAAAAACTCATCGCCTACATGTCAATGAAAAATGGACTTCCACAACTTTTTATTAAACATATTGAGACTGAAGAAGAACAATTATTGTTCGTTAACACTGAGCAAGAATATGCTTTATCAAAACCAATATGGGACCCCTCTGGAACACGTATCGCAAGCAGTATAAATAACAAACCATTTCTTATTAAGCTAGAGGAAGACCAGTTCGCAATCGAATGGTTAAATGGAATCATTGGGTATCCAATCGGGTGGTATAGACAGTCAGATGCTATTTTGTTTGTTGATAAGAACACTCACAATGATGAAATAGTTAAATTTGATTTAGTTACTGACGAAATAGTGTCATTAAAAACGCAATTGAAAGATAAAGATATTTTTTTAAATCATAACGACGAATTACTTAGTTTTTCAAGTGGCCAAGTAATGACTGCTTCTGGTACCAATCTAATTGATAATACGCATTTTATTTCAAGCATTTACCCAATTAAAAATGGCTTCTATCTTCAATACAAAGAAAACGACTCTAGGACAATGAATTTTTACGATTATGAACTTGGTGTTCAAAATTTAAGTATTGATTTTGAAAAGTTTTGTGCGGATTTATGCAGTCAAATAACTGCTATAAGCGGTAATACTATCTTACTCAAAGAACAAACTGATACAGCAGATATTTTAGTTTTGAATATTACATTAAATAAATAGCTTCAATCATAACTAGCTGATCTAGAGTATGTGTTTTCAACCAAACTGATCACATCAGTACATAAATAGCATTCACAAAACAAAGCTTATTGTGTTTGAAAGTAATTTTCAGACACTCTCCTCTCTAATTTTCACTACTAAATCGCTGAGAATTGAGTAATTACTCTATAGATTAAATTTCTTCATCTATCAGGTTTAATTTAATCGTTTGTTTAGCTTTGGGGAATATTTTAAAGTTCACTCGTTGGCAAGAAACACCAACTTATTCAGAGGAAAACTATCATGTTTAAAACACTTGTAACCACTATTGCACTTAGCTCTTTATTAACTTGCTCAGCGATGGCAGTAGCCAACCAAGCTGATTATAAACTGATGGTTATCGAGCAAGCTCACTCTTCAAACGACGTAAACAGCACATACGAAAATGCTTTCAACCGTTGTGCATTGAGCGTAAAAGAAAAGAATTTTTCAGAAGCTGAAAGCCTGTGTACCGAGGCAATTTCACTTCTTAGTACAAGTAAAGTACCTGGATACAAACGTCGCGAATTAACTTCGTTTGCATTAAGTAATCGTGGTGTTGCACGCATCATGTCAGAAAACGATACTGCAGCTCTTTCTGATTTTTATGAAGCAGTTCAAATTTCTAAAAACGAACTTGTAAATCATAACTTAACTCGCGCAAAGCAAAACTTAGCGTTGTAAAGTTACCCCACCAAATTGTTGTCGAAAGCCCGGTTCTTGTGTGTTCTGACCGGGCTTTTTTTCGCGCCTGATTTACATGATAAACCAATAAGCAAACTGTAACCCCCTATTGGCCGATACTAAATTTCTCTTTCAGTTCTTGAATTTCTTCACTATACGTAGCTAAAAATTGGTTAAACTGAGTAATAATCTCTGGATGATTAATCGTTGATACATGAAAGTCTTGTACATCTACACCGAGCAATTCATGGAAGTAGACATCGGTCGTTACATTTAACTTTTTCCGTAATTTATAGTTAAGAACATCCCGCGAGATATAAATACAATTTATTCGGTTCAATAAAAGCAAAGAAATAAGCTCCGTTGTATCCGCAGTTTCGATAACGGCAATTCCCTCTTTTACAAAATATGCTTTAAAACGTTGTGAGGTGAAACCACGCACTTTACCAAACCGGGTGCAATCAGATAATTGTGTATCAGGATTAAGGCTCGCAATTCCGGTTACAGTTGTTACAACAGGCTTTGAATAGACTATTTGCTTGGTTTTTGTGTAGATATCTTTAAAACTTTTTTGCCATTGCGGGTTATCTGGGTATTTAAAATCAAGGTAACTTTGCGTAATAAAATCTTTATAAAGGCGGTTTAGAGGCGTTGGGTAAAACACTATATTATAGTCGTATTTAAGACCGAATAATTTCAATAACTGTGCGCTGTATCCAGTGAACCGTGAGTTATTGTTATCGCTCCCTTCGTAATAAGGTAGATATTCAATGTTCTCTACGCCTACTACATACGAGGCTCTTTCTGCGCATAATAACTGCAACGAAAATAAGCTTACTACAACAGCACTCAAACCACTTATTAAATTTATTTTCACATTTCAAACGTCACTTTTTGGGCATACATACAAGCTTAGGCTAAAAAATGACTTTGAACTAATTGCGTATCGACATTTTACTCTGCTGGAACAAATTCAAGCACCGTTGCATTAATACAATACCTATCTTTACCTTGTGGACCTTCACCTGGGAATAAATGGCCTAGGTGGATCCCTGAACTTTTCGATTTTAATTCAATACGCTGCATTCCATAACTGTTATCTTCGTGCATGGTGACGCTGCCTTTAACGGCTTGGGTAAACGATAACCAACCTGTACCCGAATTAAAGCGGTCTCGGGTATCAAATAATGGGGCACCACTGAGTTTATCAATAAAAACCCCCTCTGGCGTATTTTTAAAAATATCATATTGCTTACAATATGGACTGTCGGTACGAGCATGAAATGCAACCCTAAACGCCTCACTGTCACCCAACTTAAACGCACCGAGCGCTTTGTAAAATTCATCTTTACTTACATACCCTTGACGGCCATACACTTCTTCACCATTTTCTATAAACAATAAAGTTGGCGTTGCCCAAGTTGGGGTCTTAATTGTCAGCCCATCGAGCTCATCGGCATAACGAAAGGTCATGGGAATAGTACCTTGGTAGTTATTGGCAACTTCTTTTTTGAACTTTTCACAGTATGGGCAATACCCCTTCGCATCAATAACCACAATCTGTTTATTTGTCAGTAAGGCACTATTATCAACGTTGGGTTTGTTGGTTGAATCAAATACCACGCCTGTTGAATGATCAGGACAATACCCATTCGGGTTTTTCTTTAAATAATCTTGGTGATAATTTTCTGCTGCGTAAAATTTCTTGAGCGGCTTAATTTTTGTGACAATTGTTCCGTAGCCTGCGGCCGTTAACTTTACTTGGTACGTCTGTTTTAATTCAATGGCTGTTTGTTGCTGCTGTTCGTTGCTGGTAAGAATTGTAGAACGATACTGTGTACCAACATCATTACCTTGGCGATTAAGTTGCGTAGGATCGTGATTCTCAAAATAGTGCTTAAGGAGGCTTTCAGTGGTTATTTCATTGCTGTTATAAGTGACCTTTACCACTTCAGCATAGTTATTATCGTCGAAACGACGTGACTGACGGGTAATATTTTTATACGTTGCTTTAAATCCCTCACCATCTGCATAGCCTGATACAGCATCAATTACCCCATCCAGTGCTTCGTAGCGTTTTTCAGCCCCCCAAAAGCAGCCAGAGCCAAGTACAATAGTTTCAATATGCTGCGTGGCGTTTTGCATGGTGTCTTGTGAATACACTTTACTTGCAGTCATCATGGCACTACTGGTCAGTAATATCAGTAACATTGACTTAATTGTCATACTAATTTCCTCATTAAAGCCTGTATATTTAAAAGACCGGCGAGTTTAATAAATCATTTCACCTTAAACGCGTCTAAGCTGTGATTCACCGCTAACAATTTAACTCTTTTGTATATTTAAGGTAAAAAGCACCTTTTTACATTGGGATATAATAATGAGAATTGCACATAGCCTAACCGCTCTCGCATTGGGTATAACACTTGCTACGCAAGTGAATGCAGCAGAGTTCACTTTCGCACAATCTATTAAACCAACTGACAACACGTTAGTGCTGTTTTTTGATTCAAAAACAGGTGTTTCTGATTTCAATTACCTAAGCGCTGAAACGCAAGCCCACTTAGATAAAGTGGTTAACTTTGCAGACTTTAAAGCCAAGTACGGAAAAACATTAGAAGTCATTGCTCCAAACAACAGTGAACATCAACGTATTTTACTTGTTGGGCTTGGTGAGCAAGCAGAACTCAATGCTGCAAAAATGGCAAAGCTAGGAGGTAATGTTCACGCTAAGCTTCACAGTGCGAAACAAGCTTCGGTTAGTCTTGATTTTTCGGTGTTGAAAGAAACAGACACAAACGCCAAATATGCGGCCGAGTTTGCTCATGGTGCTAACCTACGTGACCACCGTTTTGAAGAATACAAAAAAGAAAAAGACACCCATGTAGTTAATTACACTGTCGATGTTGAAAATATAGACCAAGTGGTCAAAAACCACACTTTACTACAACATATTGAACAAGGTGTATTTTTAGCACGCGACTTAACCAGTGAAGTAGCGACAGAGATGACTCCAGCTGACTTTGCTAAAGCCGCAAAAGAGCTTAAAAAGTTAGGTGTTAAAATCACGGTTCTAGAACCTAAACAAATTAAAAAGCTGGGTATGGGTGCGCTCGAAGCGGTTGGCCGTGGTAGTGAAGAAGGTTCACGCCTTGTTGTTGCCCATTATCAAGGTAATAAAAACACACCTATCGCGTTAGTAGGTAAAGGTATTACCTTTGATTCTGGCGGTTATAGCCTTAAAACTGGCGCTTCAATTGCACGTATGAAATCAGATATGGCGGGTGCTGCAGCCGTACTAGGCACTGTAAAAGCAATGGCGTTAGCTAAAGCCGACACCAATGTTGTTGCGGTCATGGGGATGGCAGCAAACATGGTTTCACAATTTGCTGTTGCACCGGGTGATGTTGTTCGCACAGCTGAAGGTTTAAGCGTTGAGATTGTAAACACAGACGCAGAAGGACGCTTAGTATTAAGTGACGCTATGTGGTATGCACGCGATAAGTTCAAACCCTCTATTATGATTGATGTTGCAACGCTCACTGGCTCAAAAATTGGGGCTGTTGGCAACGAATACGCCGCCGTATTCTCAAAAGACGATCAATTAATTGAGCAATTAACACTGGCTGGTAAGCAAGTAAACGAAAATCTTTGGCGCTTACCGCTTGGCTACGACGATGCGTTAAAATCTGACATTGCAGACTTAAAAAATATTGGTTCTCACGGTCCTGGTGCAACAACAGCGGCAAGTTTTTTACAAAACTTTGCGGGTGACACACGTTGGGTACACATCGATATCGCGGGTAACGCACTTAACAATAAAGCAAAAGATGAACTCGCTGAAGGCGGTACTGGCTACGGTGTACGCTTATTGTCTAACTGGTTACTAAACAACAATAAGTAGCCTTTTCCTTTACTCTCTGCCAAGCTGTTATCATTATTTTATAACGGCTTGGCAGTGTTGAGTTTTTAATTAACGCTAAAGACTCATTTACATTATCACCACTGGGCCTATATGCTAATTATCATCAACAAATAATAATAAGTGTGACATACAATGGCTTCTACTCAACGACCACAGATCACAGCACTGACTACGCATTGCATTTTTTTCGATGTCTATGAGTCAGGGCAAGATGTGCTTGAAACACAAAAAAAGATTTGGGCACTCGCGCAACTTTGTCGAAATTCAGGAGACTTTATTGATGTGGTGCCTGCTAATAATAACCTCACCCTTTACTTAAAAGAGTCATCTTTACTTGCTAAGTGGCAATCTTCATTACTTAGTCACTGGCATGAGATTAAAAGCAATGATTTTACCTCTACGCATCATAAGCTCGCCACGGTGTATGGTGGCGATTATGGCCCCGATATTTCAGCTGTTGCTAAATACCATAATTTAACCATAGACGACGTGGCTCAAATGCACAGCAGTGCAACGTATCATGTTTTGTTTTTGGGCTTTCAACCCGGATTTGCATACCTAGCAGGCTTAAACCCCCAGTTATACACGCCGCGTCACGAAAAACCACGCATTCATGTCCCTAAAGGCGCGGTTGCTATAGGCGGTGAGCAAACTGGTGTCTACCCCGAAGACTCCCCAGGTGGTTGGCAAATAATAGGTCATACAGATTTCAAACTGTTTGATATAAATGCACAGACACCGTGTGCAATTGCACCGGGCGATACGTTAGAGTTTGTTATTCAGGAGGTGCTAAAATGATCACCATACTCAAGCCCGGCATGCAAATGTCTATACAAGATCAAGGCCGCGTAGGTTCTCGCCATTTAGGCATTGGTCAATCAGGGTGTGTTGACCCTTATGCACAAATCATCACTAATCGTCTTGTTGGCAATCCTGATAACCATCCCGTGATTGAGATCACGCTTGGACTTGCCGAAATACAGTTTGATAACGACTATTACATCGCCTTACATGGCACCAACATGAAAGCAACTGTGAATGGCAATGCAGTTCAACCGGGCTGGAGTTTTTATATAAAAAAAGGCGATATACTAAAGCTAAACGCAGCCCGACATGGGTTTCGAAACTATTTAGCTATTGGTGGTGACTGGCATTTACCAACGGCTATTTTAGACTCTTACTCAACAGATATTGCAGCAGGCTTTGGTGGCTTGCATGGTCATGCTTTAAAGGCGGGTGATCGTTTCGATATAACGCCTAAATATGCAACTAAAATCGGATTAGGTGCCATGTTACCGCCAAAGAGTACACATATTCGTATTCTTGCCGGTCCGCATGCCTCAATATTACCTGATAAAACATGTGAAAAGTTTACAGAGCATTCATGGCATATTTCGCCTAGCAGTAACAGAATGGGCGCTCGATTATTAAGCGATGAGTGTAAATTAGCACATTCATTGTCGCTGCCCTCAATGGCAGTTATGCCCGGAAGTATTCAATTACCGCCCAATGGTGAACCCATTGTTTTACTGAATGATGCGCAAACAACGGGTGGGTATCCAATAATTGGTATTGTTATTGAGGCTGACTTGCGTCATTTTGCTCAGCTTAAACCCGGTGACTTCTTACACTTTGAGTTTGTTAGTCTTGAGCAAGCTCATTCAGCCCAGCAAAAGCTCGTTGCTCATCTAAATCAACTTGCAATTGCTTTAAAGTATAAAAATGCCAAAAGTTAACAGTCTAAAATGCCCTGTGTTTAAACTCGTTTGGCGTTTAATAAATGACTACCCCCTAAACTAAGTTGTCTATACAAGAGTGTATTTACTTTTTGAGACATTGTTTACAGTGATATAAATTGTTTTTGCTGCGCCAAATTGGTGCAGCAAAAATAATTTTTACGTCGCTTATTTCATCAAATTTCTTCATTTTTACTAAAAATAATTCGTTCACTATTGTTCATACAAAGCTTTTGGATCAATCTGGTGCAAAGCCTGTGTTTTCGGTGCATAGATTATTCTTAAATAATTAAAAAACCTGTGTGACTTAGGTAATTATTTCTGTTAAAACAAAGATTCGCAGTTTTAAAATTATTGTTAACTGCGCACATAATTGGAATGAGGAGTCACTATGTGTTCAATTTTTGGGGTATTAGATATTAAATCTGATCCTGCCCAATTGCGAAGCCAAGCAATTGAGATGTCAAAACTATTAAGGCACCGCGGACCCGATTGGTCTGGCGTGTATTCATCAGAGAAAGCAATTTTAGTTCATGAACGACTTGCCATTGTTGGTGTGTCAAGTGGTGCACAGCCGCTTTATAATCCAGAGCGTACACATATTCTCGCTGTCAATGGTGAAATCTATAACCATAAAGAACTAGCGGCAAATTTAGAAACCGATTTTACCTTTCAAACTCAATCTGATTGTGAGGTTATATTAGCCCTGTACAAACAAAAGGGGCCTGAGTTTTTAGATGATTTAAATGGTATTTTTGCTTTTTGTTTATACGATGAAGAGCAAGATGCCTACCTAATCGGTAGAGACCACATTGGTATTATTCCGCTTTACACAGGTCATGACGAACATGGCAACTTTTATGTTGCGTCAGAATTAAAAGCACTATCGCCAATTTGTAAACATATTGAAGAGTTTCCACCGGGGCATTTTTTATGGAGCAAAGACGGTCAGCTACGTCGTTATTATTCACGTGATTGGCAAAGCTATGACGCGGTAAAAAACAATGATGCAAAAGTGAGTGATGTTAAAAACGGTTTAGAAGCAGCCGTTAAACGTCAATTAATGTGCGATGTGCCCTATGGTGTATTACTTTCTGGTGGGTTAGATTCGTCTGTTATCTCTGCAATTACGCAACGCTTTGCAGCAAAACGTATTGAAGACAACGACGAGTCAGACGCGTGGTGGCCTAAACTTCACTCTTTTTCGGTTGGGCTTGAGGGCTCGCCAGATTTAGCGGCAGCACAAAAAGTAGCCGATATGATTGGCACTATTCACCACCCTATTCACTTTACCATTCAAGAAGGTATTGATGCACTGCGTGAAGTCATTTACCACATTGAAACGTATGACGTAACAACCATCCGTGCATCAACCCCCATGTACTTAATGGCACGTCAAATTAAGGCAATGGGCATTAAAATGGTGCTTTCTGGCGAGGGAGCTGATGAATTATTTGGTGGCTACTTGTATTTCCACAAAGCCCCTAACGCACAAGAGTTTCATGAAGAGCTAAATCGTAAAGTCTCTAAACTTAATATGTTTGATTGCTTGCGTGCGAATAAATCAATGGCGGCATGGGGTGTTGAAGCTCGCGTACCATTCTTAGATAAAGAGTTTGTCGATATTGCAATGCGCATTAACCCAGAAGCCAAAATGTGCAAAGACGGTAAAATTGAAAAACACATCATTCGCGAAGCATTCGATGGTTACTTACCGGATGAAGTATTATGGCGCCAAAAAGAGCAGTTTTCTGATGGTGTAGGTTATAACTGGATAGATACCCTTAAAGAATATGTGAGCATGCAAGTTAGCGATCAAGAACTTGCCAACGCAAAATATAAATACCCTATAAATACACCGGATTCAAAAGAAGCGTATTTTTATCGCAGTATTTTTGAAGATCATTTCCCTGGAGATGCATCAGCAAAGTGTGTTCCTCATGGGAAATCTGTTGCATGTTCAACACCTGAAGCACTTGCTTGGGATGAATCATTCCAAAATAATGCGGATCCTTCGGGTCGTGCTGCTGGCGTTCACAACGACGCTTATAAAAAATAGTAGCGAGAGCTGCAAGTCATAAGCTTGCAGCTTCTTTAGTATTAATCTGTTCGTTCTGAAACAATACTGTCATTAAACTTTTTTACTTTCTTCTTAACTTTGTTTAAAAACCCATCAAAAAACTGAGAAAATTGATTTTATTCGGCTATTTAGCGCCTAAAGCATTTACATTTTCCCTCTAACTCCTACACTAAAGACTACTATTTGGTACTAAATTGATTTGTCTTCAAACTATTTTCACGTTTATTGCGTAAAAATATTCTTTGGGCAAACGTGTTCCAACCGGCCATTTAGCTTTCTGCTAGATAAAATTACAACAAGAGGTATTCATGAGCGAACATCATGACAAGTACAGCATCGACAATACGGATTACACTGTCGGCCAAGACAATGTACAAAAATGGGGGTTCGATGTTCACAACCCTGTTTTTGGCATTAGTGCAGGTTTAATTGCAATCTTTTTAATTGCAACACTTATTTCAGACCCCGAAATTGCAAAAGCAACCCTTAACGGTATCAAAAACGACATTATTAATAATTTTGATGGTTTTTTTATGTGGTCAGCAAACTTATTCGTATTGTTTTGCTTTGCATTAATCATTTCACCCTACGGTAATATTCGTTTAGGTGGAAATGAAGCTCGCCCTACTCACTCGCGTATTTCATGGCTTGCCATGTTATTTGCGGCCGGTATGGGCATTGGTTTAATGTTTTGGGGCGTTGCTGAACCGGTTGCTTACTACACAGGTTGGTATGAAACACCACTCGGTGTTGAAGCAAATACCCCTGAAGCCGCAAAAATGGCTATGGGTGCAACCATGTTTCACTGGGGCCTTCACCCGTGGGCTATTTATGCAGTCGTTTCACTATCACTAGCGTTCTTTTGTTATAACAAAGGGTTACCTTTATCTATTCGCTCAATTTTCTACCCTATCTTAGGCGATAAAGCATGGGGATGGCCTGGCCACCTTATTGATATTCTGGCTGTGCTTGCGACCTTATTTGGCCTTGCCACTTCGCTTGGTTTAGGCGCTCAGCAGGCCTCTGCCGGCATTAATCATGTATTTGGGACTGATGCGGGCATCGGTTTGCAAATTGGCGTTATTACTGGTGTTACCTTGCTTGCGGTGATTTCGGTCATACGTGGTATTGATGGTGGTGTTAAACTGCTAAGTAATATCAATATGGTGATTGCCTTTGTACTGCTTGTATTTGTTGCTATTGTTGGTTTTGCTGCAGCCTTTGGTAATATCCCGAATACGGTGATGGGTTATGTCGAAAACATTATTCCACTGAGTAACCCACATGGCCGTGAAGACGAAACATGGATGCACGCCTGGACTGTATTCTACTGGGCTTGGTGGATTTCATGGTCACCGTTTGTAGGTATGTTCATTGCGCGCGTATCTGAAGGACGTACAATTCGCGAGTTCTTAATTGCCGTATTACTCGTTCCTACTGTTGTTACTATCTTCTGGATGTCAATTTATGGTGGTATCGCAATTGAACAAGTGGTTGATAAAGTCGGTGTACTAGGTGAAAAAGGCCTAACCGATGTACCACTGGCTATGTTCCAAATGTTTGAAGCATTACCTATGTCTCAAGTGCTGTCGTTCATTGCTATTGTGCTGGTGTTAGTGTTCTTTATCACGTCTTCTGATTCTGGCTCATTAGTTATCGATTCGATTACCGCAGGCGGTAAGGTTGATGCCCCTGTACCACAGCGCATTTTCTGGGCAACCATTGAAGGCGCAATTGCGGCTGCATTAGTATGGATTGGTGGAACACAAGCCATAGAGGCGTTACAAGCTGGTGCAGTATCAACAGGCTTACCTTTTACATTCGTGCTGTTGCTTATGTGTGTGAGTTTAGTGCTTGGCCTTAGAACAGAGCCAAGAGGACGATAAAAAATAAAAACCCAACAGGAGAGTCAGTTCTTGTTGGGTTTTGTTTCAACATATGAAATTTCTTAAACTATTTTTTTATCTGCCAATCCCCTCCTAAGCTTTTATGTAACATTACGACTGTGGTTGCAGTGTTTAATCTCGCTAACACTTCTGCATCTTTTAGTTGATTGTTCTGTTTTTGCGCATTTAGAACTGAAATATGATCAATTAAACCAGCACGATACAAAACTCTTGCTTTATTCAATGCCATTTCAGCATGACTTACAGCTTTTGAAATTTGAGTATTGAATTGCTGAGCATTCGCATACGCGTAGAGAGTTGTTTCAACTTCATTGAATGCAGCATTAACAGTGTGCTGATAACTTAACACTGACTGTTTAAAACTGGCTTTTTGCATATCAACCATGGCCTCAGCTCGACCGCCATCAAATATATTCCAACTTACTCCTGCGCCTAATGACCAAGATATTGAATCCGAATTAATAAGATCATCAAAGTCACCCGCTACAAAGCTTGGCGCACCAGTAAGAAAAAGGCTTGGGTATTTAGCGGCGATAGCCACACCCACCTCTTCATTTTTGGCAGCAATTTCTCGCTCCGCCAGTGCTATATCAGGGCGCCTTGTAAGCAATTGTGAAGGTAACCCTGTTGGCACCAGTCCTTGCATTTGTGGTAATGGTGCATCAGTAAACCTTAATTTAGTTTGGTTCACAGACTCACCAAGCAAAATAGCAATGCGATTCAGGTGAACTTGCTGCGCTGTTTTAAGTGGCAAGAGTGCCGATTTCGTCGTCGCGAGCATTGTTTTTTCATTGGCTATATCTAACTCAGAGCTATAACCATTTTCAAATAATGATCTAACGAGCGCTAAAGACTGCTCTTGTTGCACTACATTTTGCTGCGCAATAGCAAGACGAGACTGCGCGCCTCGGTACTGCAAATAGTTGTTGATAACATCGGCTGTAACAGCTGTATTAACAGCTGTTTTCATAACCTCTGCTTGTTCAGCTCTAATTTTTGCAGCGGCAGACATACTGTCTATACGTCCAAATATATCTAGCTCCCAGCTGGCATTTAAGCCGATGAAATGATCTTTACTATCTCTACTGGCACCCGAGATATAGCCCCCACCAAAACTGTCTGGTAAGGCAATATCACCAATTAATCCACCAGCAACGGCTTCATTTTCACTAAAACGTAAATCAACCACTCCTGCATTTAAAGAAAGAGTCGGAACTTTATACGATGCCACTGATTGATGATAAGCCTTCGCTGCGTTGATCCTTTCACTGGCTTGTTTAATATTAATGTTCTGCTGTTGAACATCCTCAACAAGCTCAATAAGTTGTTCATCAGCAAATTTATACCACCAATTTTGTTGTGTTAATTGCTGCTGTATCTCTTTTGAATTTGATGCGTGTAAATACACATCAGCAACACTCACGCTTGGTCTTTCGTAATCTGGCGTCATAGAGCAACCACTAATAAGTAATGCTGAAGAAATGATTGTTAATGTAAGTTTTTTCATTTTAATACTCCTCGCCTTTATCGTGTTGCAGTTGCTTTTCTAATCGCTCTTCTTTTGCATAAAACAAACGATACAGTGCAGGCATAATAAACAGTGATAAAACTGAAGCGGCCATCAAGCCTCCAATTATAGTGGCGGCCATTTGGTCAAATAGCTTGTCTGATAATAAAGGAATCATGCCAAGTGCCGTTGTTAACGCAGCCATTGAAATTGCCATGGTACGATTGAGCGTTGCATCTTTCACGGCATTAACAATGCGCTTGCCATTTTTTCGCTCAAGCTCAATTTGATCCATCAGTACAATACCGTTTTTAATAATCATGCCCGACAAACAAATCATGCCGACAATACTCATGAAGCCAAATGGTTTATCTAATGCAATTAAGCTCCAAATAATCCCAATACTCGCAAGTGGTAAAGTGATAAAAATAATTAATGGCTGGCGGTACGCATTGAACATAGCCACTAAGATAAGCAGCATTAATACTGTCGCTTTAGGGTTCTGCTCTAAAAGGTCATCAATCGAGCGTTTTTCATCATAATACTCTCCTCCCCAATGCATGCTGTAGCCCTTAGGTAAAGTCATCGACTCTATTTGAGGCGCTAATTCAGAACGTACTGTTGCAGGAGTTGCGTTAACTACACCCGCTTGTGCAGTAATGGCTGGTTGACGATTTCGACGCCAAATTACACTTTGCTCGCCTTTTATTTGTATATCATCGACAACTTGCCCAAGTGGCACGCTATGGCTCGAAAATAATGATCTTACGGGGATATTATCAAGCTGCTCGATACTACTATCGCTATTGATTAACTTAATTGCGATTAAGTCATCACCTTGGCTCAAAGTGCCTATTTGCATGCCTTCTGAAGCTTGGTTAAGTGCTCTAGCGATATCAGTACGGTTTACACCTGCAAGCCTTGCCGCTTCTTGATTTATAATTGGAACAAGAACCTTACTTTCTTGACGCCAATCATCACGCACATACTTGGTATTTGGATGTGAGCTCATAATGTCTTTTGCTTGTTTTGACAGTTGCTTTAATACTTCTGGATCCGACCCTTCAAATCTAACTTCAATTGAATACTTATCCTTCGTCGCTAATTTTAGATCCCTAAAGCGTGGTTCGGCATGTGCAAACTCAGCAGCTAACCATTGGTCGCCTCGTTCTACTAATGGTGCTATGTCTGCAAAATTTTGTGTATTAATGAGGATTTGGCCATAGCTTGAATCTAGAGGCTCAGGTTCAACTGTTACAGAAAAACGGGGTGCACTTTCACCAATGTAGCTTGAAATACTTTTCACTTCTGGCTGTGCGAGCAACCATTGTTCAACCTTTTTCATGTCCTCAGAAACAACATCACTTCGACCACCATTGGGTAGCCAATAATCTAAAAACACAATTGCACGGTCTGAGCTTGGCATAAAGTTCACTTTTAGCATTGGTGCTGCTAGGAGTGTTGCTACAAGCAAAGGAACTACCATTAAAACTGCTTTTTTAGGATTATCGACAGTCCAGTTAACTGCTTTGCGATACCCTGCCATTAACTTAGATTCTTTCTGTTTTGTTTGGTTGTGATCAACACGGATAAACGCCCAACATAGTAGTGGCGTAATTATCATTGCTACAACCCACGAGAGTAATAATGAGCTACATAACACTTGCACTATTGATAGAGAAAACTCGGCAGAGTCTGTCTGTGAAAACAACACAGGCGTTGTTCCCATAGCCGCAATAACTGTTGCGCCTAATAATGGCCAAGCCATTTCTGAAATTGACTCTTTGACTGCTTCTGTTCTTTGTATACCTTGCTTTAACTTAGCGACAAATAAATCAACAATTACAATCGCATTATCAACTAACATACCCAAGGCAAGAATAAATGAACCAAGTGACACGCGCTGCAGATCCACATTAGTCATATTCATATACACTAATGTAAATAAAATAGTTAAAAACAGACTAACGCCAACGATTGTCGCACTGCGCCAGCCCATAAAAATCAACAGCACAACAACCACAATTACGACACTTTCAATTAAATTAGCAACAAAGTTGTTGATTGATTTTGTAACCTCATCAGGCTGGTAAGCGATGATGCCAACACTTGCACCAATAGGCAGTTCAGATTCAAAATCTGCAAGTACAGATTTTAATTCATCACCAATATTAACGACATTTATGCCATTTTCAGGGCTAACAGCCAGTGTAATTGCCTGTTGGCCATTAAAACGGCTAGCTGTATTGATAGGTGTTTCATAACCCATAGTAACAGTGGCAATATCACCAAGACGCACGACTCCAGAACTATCTTTAAGCTCATTGATACCTGTACGGATCATTAAATTCTGTATGTCAGCAAGATTTTGATATTGGCCTGTTTGCTCAACACGAATATTCTCTTTGCCAATATCAAAGTCTCCTCCATTTACAGGGCTTGTTTGAGCATTAAGTTGATCAACAAGCTGCAACATAGAGATATTACTTTGTGCTAACTTTGTATCGCTTACAGCAATATTGACAACCTGTTTACGCACACCATGCAATTGCACTTTTTTAATGCCATCAACAGCTTTAATTCGACGTTGTAATTCTTTTGAATAATCATCTAGTTGATGCATTGGAATGTCGTCACCATAGACTGCAAACAACATCCCATAAACTTCAGAAAATTCATCTTGTACTACCGATATTTGAGCTTCAATCGGTAATTCTAATTTAACATCTTGAACTTTTCGTCTTAACAAGTCCCATTGTTGGGGTAACTCATCTGAGGAATAACTTTCTTTAAGATCAACAAAAATCATTGAGCTTCCAGGGCGAGATAACGAGCGAAGCTTCCAAAGTGACCCCATTTCTTGCAGCCGTGTTTCAACTTTGTCCGTTACGAGCTGTTCAACTTCCTCTGCTGATGCACCTGGATAAAGCGTAACAACAACAGCACTTTTAACAGTAAAGGTCGGATCTTCTAACTTACCCAAGTCAAAATAAGAGTAGATACCAGCAATCATGCAAAGTATTGTGAAAAAAATCACAAATGTTCGTTGGCGAAGTGCGAAAGTAGATAAATTCATAGCTTACTTCACCTCTTGGACAAAACTTATTTGCTGACCATCTTCAACAAATGCGCTGCCTGAAGTAACGATATAATCGCCGCGCTTTAACCTACCATCTATGCACACAACTGATTGTTTCTGGTTTGTTATCTCAACCGGTAGCTTTTGAACTGTATTCCCTTCAACTTTATACACAAAACTATTTACTGATTGTTGCACCAGTGCATGCGTAGGAACACAAAACTTACCCTCTTCATCAACAATATTAAGGTCTACATACACGGGCTTGCCGGAAAAAAGCGGCTTGTTGTTCGGGTTATTAACCCCAAAAGTGACTTCATAAGTGCGTTTAAGCTGATGTGGCACGCTTGCTATATCCGTCACGATCGCTGATAAAGAATTACTGTTCCCATGCCAATTAATCTGTGCTGGCATACCAATTGCCATTTCATTTATAGCGCCTTCTGGCACATCAGTGACCGCTTCGAGTAAATCTGGTTGATGAAGGGTTAAAACAGAAAACTGTGGTGATGTTTGTTCAAATGAATCGATAGCAATCTGTGCGACAACACCATCAAATGGGGCTTTAAGATTGGTATAACGTAGCGAGTCTTCTGCTTTTTGCAGGGCTTGTGTTACTAATTTTACATTAGCAATTGCACGGCTATACATAGTTTGAGCACGGTCTAGCTTTATACTTGCTATTGCGCCATCTTTACTGGCATTGCGAATACGAGAAAGCTCAAGTCCTGCAAGCTCTTTACTCGCAACGGCTTCATCTAAGCGTGCTTGTAACTCACTGACTTGCACTTCAAAATCATGGCTATCTAACGACGCAAGTATTTGACCTTTTCTGACAAACTGGCCTTCATTTACATATATACTTTCAACTTTACCAGCAACCCGGAACGATAAATCAGCCTGCTTTTGTGATTGTATTACACCACTGAGCCTGAAATTTCTGTGGTTTTCCTTATGCTCTAATTTAATAACATTGACTGGTCTAAGTGGTTTTTCTGGTGTTTTAAGCTCAGCTTGGCAACCCGTAACCCCGATTGCCACAGCTAAGATAGATAACGTTTTTAAACTATTCATAATATAGCTTTCCATATGTTGTTTTAGGAAAGCGATTATATTATTTATTAATAGTGAGATAATTAGCCTGTAGCGGCAAACACTATTCCATTTATTGAGACAATTCCTGCCACTTGTTTATTTCATCTAAGAAATAATCAATAAATAACCTAGCGGCATGAGAGGTACCCTGCCTACTTGGGTAAACTAACCAGATATCCTCAATCATGGTTTCGTGTTCAGGCAGTATGTCAACGACCTCCCCAGTGGCTAACGCTTCTTTCACGACAATCTCAGGCATCAATGCTATTCCTGAGCCAGCTAAAACGCTATGCCTTATAAAATAGGAGTTATTAACAATTAATTGGCTGTTTACAACTACACTTTCAGTTTGAAATTGCAGGGTATTTTCTAGCCGACCATCAGGCCAACGCAGTAAAATTATGGAATGATCTTTAAGCTCATTTAATGACTCAGGTTTGCCAAACTTTTCCATGTATTGCCTACCCGCATATAACTTACGTTTAAAAGGCTTTATTTGCCGCGCTACAAAGGAGCTGTCTGCTATTGGCCCAATATGAATGCTAGCATCTAAACCATAGCTGATAATGTCATGATAACCCAAACTACTTAGGTGTGTTTCGATCTGAATGTTCGGGTATTGGCGTAAAAACCCTTGCAAAATATCATGGCAAAGAATGTCTGATTCATTTATAAAGCCTATTTTTATACGCCCTGTTGGACTGTGGCTTTGGGTTCTTACAACTTCATTCGCTTTATCAAATTGAGGAATAATATTAAGCATATTGTTGTAGTAATCTAACCCCGTCGTCGTAAGCGTTAGATTACGTGTTGTTCTAATTAGTAATTTGGCACTCAGCTTTGCTTCCAGTTCACTAATTCGTCTGCTCACGGTTGATCTTGGTAGATTCAGCGCTTCTGCGGCACTTGAAAAGCTTTGTAACTCAACCACCAGCATAAAGAGCTTAATATCATCTATTTTCACAATTGTTCCTTACTAAAATCTAAAACCAGAGTTGAGATAATTCAGTGTCAGGTCGGTAATGGTAAGCGAGTTGTGCTTGTAATAATTCAGCAGTGGCTATGGCGTCATTTAAAGCATTGTGGTTTTGATATGCGGGTAACGAATAACGAGTTCGTGAGTCAGCTAATCTTACCGAGCCAAGTTTGGAGTTAAATAACCGACCAAGTAATCCCTGTTTCGCTTTAAGCGCTCTTCTTTCAAGTTCTAAGGTGTCTATTACTGCAAACTCTAAACCTTCACCTAATCGTGCGTTTAACGCTTGATACAGGAAGTGGCGTTCAATAGGCGCAAAATGCACAACAATCACTTTACCAGCTAATGCGGCTAATAACGGCTCAATTATCGACGAGAAGTCAGGCGCGCCAGTTAACTCGGAGTGTGTAATGCCATGAATGACTATCGACTCTTCATCGAGCTTTTGCCTTGGTTGAACAAGCCAATGTGCACTGTCTTTGCAATAAATCCGTTTTGATGTGAACGGCACTAACCCCACACTAACAATATCGTCTTTATCAAAATTTAGACCGGTCGTCTCAAAATCTAACGCTACGAGGGGTACTTCACTAATTGGTAAATTAAGGTCGTTTACCGCACTTTGATAAAAATGTTGTATACAAGAATGACGACTCGTCGCTGATAGCGCTTTATAACGTGCAGGCCAGTTTTGTTTTGCACTATTAGTGGTCATTACTTCACACCTGAATTAGCTGAATAACGGAATTTTAAGAAGTTCTGTGCTTTATCTAAAATCGCAAACGCTTCTTTTAAGTTTCGCTGTTCAAAAGGCGATAGCAAATGTGGCTCTAAATCGTTGTCGGGCGCTTCATCTAGCTTTTCTATTTGCCAAGCCTGATGACGAATACGGATCATGGCGATATATTCAAGGGCATCTCGTAAGTCTTGCGCTTTTCCTTCTGGTAATAACTTGGCATCAATTATATCTTCAAGTCGTTCAAATGAGTTTTGCTTACGGCTGCCTATCGCTAAAGCATGCACACGGATTACATCAGACAAAGGGGCTGTGCCACGACGTTTTAAGTTCATTGAGCGTTTATGTTGACCATTATGCTCTAATACAAAGTCTTTAAAAAAGCCCAGTGGAGGCGTTCTATTACGTGCGTTAGCTGCCATATTCGCTAAGAAACGCTTATTGCTGCGCCCTTCTTTAGCAATAAACCGTTTTAGTTCCTCTGCCCATTTGGTTTTGCCGTAAACACCATCAAGATCAAAAAATATTGAACTGTGCAATAATGCTTGTGGTTTTGGCTCTGCTATCCAACTAGCAAATTGTTCTTGCCACTGTTCCCGCGTTAAACGCCATTTTTTAAATGACGCCATAATTTCACCATCGCAGTACTTATAACCACACTCAGCCAAGCCATCACAGACAAAGTCAGCAAGTTTTTGAAAATACGCGTCGTGTAAAGATTCATCAAAACTATTGTCTAGAATAATTGCGTTGTCTTGATCTGTAACGATTAATTGCTCATCCCTTGCCATTGACCCCAGTGCAATGAAGCAATAAGGCACAGGAGGCGGACCAAACTTTTCTTCGGCTAAATCGAGTAGACGCTGTTTGAATGTTCGCCCTATCACTGCCATGGCAGTGCCAATCATATGAGAATTAGCATCTTCATTAACCATCCGCACAAATACATTAGGCAGCTGGCGCGCATAATAAGCTAAGTCTTCAACTGATTGCTGAGCAAGAATGCCACGCACCAGTAATAAACTACTTTGCGATTCATAGCGCAAAATATCTGATAACGAAATAACCCCAATGGGTTTTTTCTTAATAACAACGGGTAAGTGATGAATATTATCTCTGAGCATCGCTAGTACAGCTTCAAACACGTAGGCGTTACTATCGAGTAATACAAGATCAGTCTGCATTATTTGCTGAGCATGTGCTTCGTAACTTAATCCTTGTGCAATAACACTGGAACGTAAATCGCGGTCAGTTATGATGCCAACAACTTGGCCATCGTCATCATCAGGGTCATCGCTAATGGGTTTATCGGCATCAGTAACCAATACTGACGACACCGACTCTTGCGTCATCAACTGCGCAACAAACTGAACTGTTGCATCTTTTGCGACCGTGACCACATCTCTGTGCAGTAATGACTTTACTTTTGCGGTAGTTAAATCATTGCTATCGGCTTGCTCGACGATAGCTTGGTGCAAACGTACATTACCATCAGCCTCAAAGAAATCTGCAAATGGTTCGTACTCGTCGCAATACTGGTTAAACAACTCCACATTAATACAATAAACAAGTGTGTCTTCGAGTGCTTTTGCCGGAAAACGTACTTTACGATTCATTAGCAAACCCATTTGGCCAAATATGCCCCCTACGGTTAAGCGGTTATATAATTCACCATCACGGCGATACATTTCCACGGCACCAGTACGAATAACATATAAATCGGCTATGTCGTCACCGTAATTTAATATCTCGGTGCCAGCACGAAAATAAGCAATTTCAATTTGCGACGCTAATTTATTTATTGCCACTTCTGGTAAGTCATCAAATGGAGCATGATCACTTAAAAATTGTGCAATATCGATGTGTTCGGCTTGCATACGCATACCTAGATTGGGTGTTTTTATTGATTGTGGAGGTAATTGGCTATTTTTTCAAAGAAAAATAGCCAATTAAGGTCGATTAAGCGTTTTCTAACTCATCGGCAAGGTGTTTAGACTCATCACCACGAGGTTTGGTAAAACGTGCTAAACCAAGGTAAATAACGGGGGTTAAATAAAGCGTGAATAATACCGCTAAGGCTAAACCACCAAACACCACCCATCCAATGGCATTACGCGCTTCGGCACCAGCTCCTGTCGACAAAATAAGCGGCAACGCACCCAGTAAGGTAGATACCAACGTCATAGCAATCGGGCGTAAACGAACTAACGCAGCTTCTTCAACAGCGACCCTCACTGAGCGACCTTGGTCACGTAATTGGTCAGCAAACTCCACCAGCAGTATCGCATTCTTAGCAATTAAGCCAATCAGCATAACTAAGCCTATCTGCGAGTAAATATTTAAAGACGTACCCGTTAAATACAAAGCCAAAATAGCCGACGTGATACCAAAAGGCACCGTGATCATAACCACAATCGCACTGTTTACGCTTTCAAATTGTGCCGCGAGTACGAGTAAAACGATTAAAAAAGCCAATACGTAGGTTAACAGTACTTCATTAGCGGTTTCTTCAAATGTAAGTGCTTCGCCTTTAAAAGCAAGGCTAATACCATTCGGTAAGTTAGTCTCGGAGATGTCACGAATTTTGGTGACCAATTCAGCGATAGTGACATTTTCGGGTAGTTCCATACTTAGCTCAATTGCACGACGCTGTGCATGGCGCTCAAGCTCAGCTGCCACGCCTTCTTCAGTAATCGTTGCAACACTGCTGAGCGGCACAAGCTGACCATCTCGCGCCCCAACGTATAAGTTGGCCAGATCATTTGGATTAGTAATGGTTTGATTTTGTGCCTGCAACATAATAGGAATTGATTGATCACCAATGTTTAAATCAGCAATATCATCACCATTTATCGCCGCTCTTAACGTGATTGAAATATCACTTAAAGACACACCAAGCTCCTCTGCACGGCGTCTGTCTATATTAACCCGTAACTGTGGCTGCGACGGTTGGTACGAAATTCTCACTGGCGCAACCTCTGGAATTGCGTTTTCTATTTCAGCTGAGAATGCCTGCGCTGCTTTAAATATTTCTAAGTAATCTTGACCAAGCAGCGCCAGCTCAATGCCACCCCCTTGACCACGCAAATTTAGACTGTTTGAACCACCAGGGTAACCAGCAGCACCAGGAATATTACCCAGCGGTCCACGTATTTTATTAATGATTTCTTGCTGACTAAAGTGACGCTCATCCCAATGCTTTAAAGGCACGGTAATGAATACAATATTGGGATCCCATTGCCCAACAACGGTATATATTGACTCAATTTCGCCACTTTCTACAAAAGGCAGTAATATATCTTCCATTTGCACGGCTTGCCTATCCATAAAGTTAAGGCCGACACCGTCGGGGCCACGTGCAAAAATTCGAATTTTGCCTCTGTCTTCTGTGGGCAGTAATTCGTTATCAAGGTTCATATACAGTGCACCTGAGCCCGCAGCGACAATTAAGCACACAAAAAATGTAATCCATGCATGGTCTAATACACCATGAATCGTGCGTTTATAAACAGCCGCTAAGCCATGCCCAAGTTTTGCAAATGGATGAAATCCCCCTTGCTTTAATTTAAGTTTAGAGGTTAATGCAGGGACTAAAGACAATGCGACAAAACTAGAGATAATCACTGCGCCCGCGAGCACTCCACCAAATTCACGAAACAACCGCCCCGCTGTTGATGGTAAAAACGCAATAGGTACAAATACTGCAGCCAATACAGCCGTGGTGGCCACCACCGCAAAAAATACTTCGCGGGTACCAATTACCGCTGCGGCTCGCCGCCCAAGTCCTAGACCGCGTTGACGTTGAATATTTTCACTCACCACAATCGCATCATCAACAATTAAACCTGTCGCTAATACTAAAGCCAGTAACGTTAATATGTTGATTGAGAAACCCAACGCCCATATCAGCGCGAGCGATCCAATTAAAGCAACGGGAATCGCAAAAGCAGGCACCAGTGTTGCGCGCCAAGAGCCAATAAACACCCACAGCGTTATAACAACTAGCAACACGGTGAGTAACAACGAGTTGATTACTTCGTCTACTGAGCTGCGAATAAACTGTGCGTCGTCGGAGGTGAGCGTAAATTCCATTTCGGGGAATCGCACACGCATTTTTTCAATCAGTGTTAATACTTCATCTGAAATTTCAATGGTGTTCGACTGGGCTTGACGAATAACCTCCATGCCAATAACAGGTGTGCCATTTAATCTTACGAACGAACGAGGATCTGCAGGGCCAAAATACACAGCGGCGACATCGCCGATACGCGTGTCATCACGAACAATAATATCTGCGACTTGTTCTGCTGAAATTGAAGTGGCATCAGCACGGACAATGACTTGTTGATCGCTCGACTTTAAACTCCCTGCCGGAACATCAAACGGCGCTTGGCGTAATACATTAGCAATGTCGGGCACAGTGAGATTAAAACTGCTTAATTTAAGGGGATCGATTCTAACCCTTAAAACTCGTTCACGGTCACCATTTAAACGTACATCAGCCACACCGGGAATGGTTAAAAATTGCGGGGCTAAGTCTACATCAACGCGTTCGGTCAGTGCTTCAAGAGATAATGTATCACTCGAAACTGTTAGGGACACAACCGCCTCAGCGTCGTTGTCGGCCTTAATAATTGATACCCGTTCAACTTCTTCGGGAAGTTCGCGTTGTACCCGTGCAACCGATTCACGCGTTTCGTTTGCAGCATCATCTAAGTTAACACCCGGGCGAAATTCGACCACGATTCGTGCGTTGTTTTCTTCACTTTGCGCGCGAATCGACTTTACCCCACTTACACGAGCGACTGCACCTTCAAGTTTACTTGTTACTTCGGTATCAACTGTTTCAGGTGAACCACCCGGAAACGACGCTGACACCGTAATACGTGGTCTGTCTACATCTGGAAGCTCTCGTACTTCTACGCCAGCAATCGCAGCAATACCCGCAATAATGATCAATAAGTTCAACACCACTATTAAAACAGGTCGGCGAATTGCCATTGACGGCAAGTCTTCCATCATTGGTTGTTGCTTCATCATTACTCCTTGGCAAGCTTAACGTCGTTAGCAAATGTCAGCTCTTGGTTAGGGCGTAATCGTTGTACCCCCTCTGTCACTAACAAGTCGCCTTTATTTAAACCCCCTGATACGAGCAATCGCCCTGCTAAACGCTGCTCAATTTTTACATCAACACGGGTTGCTTTTTTATCGACACTTTTCCATACATACGGACCTGCGGCACCCCACATCATGGCTGCTTCTGGGACTACTGCATATTCATCGCCTCGAATATTAATGTGCACGCGAAAACTCATGCCTGGCATAAACTGCTTTTCATTGTTATCTAGTTTGGCTTTGGTTCTTATCGTGCGTGTTTGTGCATTGATACGTGAGTCTAACTCAGCCACTGTTGCGGTATACACTTTATCACCTAACCATGGAATAACCGCTACCTCAGACTTCTGCTTAAGCACAGAAATTGCGGCCTCAGGCGCATTAAAGTTAATATACAGCTGAGAAATGTCGTCGATGGTCGCTATTGCAGTTTGTGCGGTGATCCTGTCACCAACTTCTACATCGGTAAGGCCCATTACGCCGCTAAAAGGCGCCCGGATCTCACGATCTTCACGTTCCGTTTTAGCGTGCATTAACTTTACTTTTGCTAGTTCATAAAGGGTTTTAGCATCATCTAAATCGCTTTGCGGAACAGCACCTCGGGCATGACTCTCTTCAAGCCTTTTCATGGTGCGCTCGGCATCTTTTAAGGTAATTTCAGCTTCTTTAAGGGCGGCTTGTTGTCTGCGTGAGTCTAGTTCGAGTAATAAATCACCTTTTGACACATTATCGCCCGGTTTAAAATACACCGCGGTCATTCTGTCACCCACTGCGGGGTACAACGTAACTGAATGAATCGCCTCTGCGTTTCCAACGGCTTTAATTTGCTGTTTTGCTTTTTCAGTTGTAACGGGTTCAACAACCACATTGGCCGCCTGTGCAACAGATATGCAGGAAATACAGGCGATTAAGGTCCATGAATATAATTTGCCAATTGTCAAAAGTTCACCTAAATAAGAATCGTTTTAATTGTTACGAAGTGTAACAGCTTTGTGATCAATAAAAACAAGACTTCGTTTAATAAACAAAATGATGAGGCGAAATTAATAATACCTGTGCTTATATTCAAGTGCTCTGCTTCAAGGTAATAAATCCTATCGAAAGCGATGTAAAACAGTGCACCTATTTAGTCGTTAAATGGGGTGTGTTATCACGGTGATATTTAGCCACTTACTGGCATTAATTAGCTGTATGAGTGGCAAATAATTTTTAGGTCATAAAAAAGCCCCAGACTATGCTGAGGCTTGTATATTATGCATTAGAAGTGGAAACTTATTGTTGGCGCTGTGCTTCTTTTTGCGCTTTTTTAGCTTCTTTACGTTTACGAAGTACTTCTTGAGCTTCGTTACCAATGTGGCCTTCGCCACGAGCTTGTGCTAATTCGATTTGCTTTTGACGCTCAGCAAAACGAGCACGCTGCTCTTCTGTTAGGCTGTCGTGACAGTGATGGCACGATACACCTTCCATGTATTCTGGCTTTAACTTTTCGTCTTCTGTGATAGGCATACGGCACGCATGACATTGGTCGTATGAACCTTTTTGTAAGTCGTGATTAACCGCTACACGGTTATCAAATACAAAACATTCACCTTCCCACATGGTTTCTTCTTTTGGTACTTCTTCTAAGTACTTAAGAATACCACCTTCTAAATGGAAAACTTCGTCGAAACCTTGTTCTTTCATATACGCCGTTGATTTTTCACAACGGATACCACCCGTACAGAACATAGCCACTTTTTTGTGCTTTTCAGGGTCAAGGTTTTCTTTAGCCCACGCAGGGAATTCACGGAACGTTTTAGTTCGTGGATCGACCGCGTTTTGGAAAGTACCAATTTCGATTTCGTAATCGTTACGCGTATCGATTAAGATCACTTCAGGGTCTGAAATTAATGCATTCCAGTCAGCTGGTTTTACGTATGTACCCACTACTTCACGCGGGTCGATACCTTCAACACCCATGGTTACGATTTCTTTTTTCAGTTTAACCTTAGTGCGGTAAAACGGACATTCATCGTCGTATGACTCTTTAGTCACAATGTTGTCTAGGTTTGGTTGTGTATCTAACCATGCAAGTAGATTGTCGATACCTTCTCGCTTTGCAGACACCGTACCGTTAATACCTTCAGCCGCTAATAACAAGGTACCGCGTACTTCGTTTTCTTCCATCACATTAAGTAATGGTTGGCGAATTGCTTCAAAATCTGGAAGGGCTACAAATTTGTAGAGTGCGCACACAACGAAGTGTTCGCTGGTTACATTGTCTTTATGTACAGCAGTCATAGGTTACCTTTTGCTTTAAATGCCATAATTGGCGTTAACCGAATCGCAAATCCGGCGCATTGAGGGCGCGTATTTTACGCGAATTAACGCTAATTGCAAAAACTCTAACGAAATAGCTGTGTTTTTACTGTCTCCAACGATGGCAAGTACGTTATAATAAACACGATTTACTAATTTTGCTCATCGGAGATTAAGCATTGCATTTTACTGAACTTGGGATTGATACACGCCTCGAAAAACAACTTGCGCATCAAGGCATCACCCAGCCCACCGATATTCAAGCTCACGCGGTACCAACAGCTATCGCGGGCCATGACATTTTTGCACAGTCAAAAACAGGGTCGGGCAAAACGCTGGCGTTCTTATTACCCGCTGTACAGCGCGTAATGAAACAAAAAGCACTCAGTAAACGAGATCCTCGCGTTTTAATAGTGGCCCCTACTCGCGAGCTGGCTACTCAAGTGTATAGCCAACTTAGGCTACTAATTGCTGGCACAAATATAAGCGCGGTGAAAATTTTAGGTGGTGAAAACTTTAACGACCAAATTAAGGCGCTTCGTAAAGACCCTCATTTTGTTGTGGGCACACCGGGTCGTCTTGCTGACCATTTAGGGCAACGCTCATTGCAGCTTTCGGGCCTTGAATTACTCATTTTCGATGAAGCAGACCGTATTTTAGATTTAGGCTTTACCGAGCAAGTTAAAATGATCAACGAACTTGCCGATCATCGTTTACGTCAAACTTTATTATTTTCGGCGACGCTAGATCATGCACAGGTAGATGCTTTATCACGCAACTTACTGCGCTCACCAAAACAAATTTTATTAAGTGCCTCTAACGAGCAGCACAGCGACATAACGCAAAAGCTTTATTTAGCGGATCACCTTGATCACAAAGAAGCCCTACTCGAGCACTTTGTAAAACAAGACGATGTTGGTCAGTGCATTATCTTTACTGCAACCCGAGCCGACACCCAACGTTTAAGCCAATGGCTAAATGATAAAGGCTTTAAAGCGCAAGCGCTTGCTGGCGATTTAACGCAAACAAAACGTTTGGAGATCATGGATGCTTTCAGTCGTGAGAATTTTAAAATATTAATTACCACCGACGTCGCATCACGTGGCCTTGATTTATTAAGTGTTACTCACGTCATTAATTTTGATTTACCTAAACATGCCGAAGAATACGTTCACCGTATTGGTCGTACAGGACGCGCCGGTTTTAAAGGCACTGCAATATCGCTTGTCGGTCCAAAAGACTGGCCTAGCTATAAAGCAATTAAAGCATTCTTAAATGATGAACTTAGCTTTTTCACCGTCGAGGGCTTAGTAGGTAAATTTAAAGGCCTACGCGAGAAAAAAGCGGATACTGTTTGGAAAAAAGCAGAAGAAAAAATATCTGCAAAACCAGTAAAACCTAAACGTAAAGCCGCTCCTAAAAAACCAAAAGCGCCAGTTAAACCCCCTATTGATGTGGATGGTTTTTCACCTATGCGTCGTAAGAAAAAACCAGAACAGGAATAATAATGAGCATTCTTGGAACTACCCAAACATTATTCGTTAACGAAATATCAAACGAAGGCGCCTATTTAGATGGCCGCGATTTAGGTGAAGTATTTTTACCTAGCAAAGAAATTGAATACGAAATTGAAGCTGGCGACAGTGTTCAAGTATTCATTTACCTTGATCATGCTGGCCACCCGACTGGTACCACTAAAAAGCCACTTGCTCAAGTTGGTGAATACGCCCTATTGCGCGTCAAAGCAATTAACAACACCGGTGCATTTATGGACTGGGGCTTAGAGAAAGATGTGCTTGCACCATACAACGAACAAAAGCCAAAAATGAAAGAAGGCTTTTCGTATTTAGTACGCTTATACCTAGATAACGCCAGTCAGCGTATTTGTGCATCAAGTAACTTTAATAAGTTTTTATCAAAAGATGAGCCTAACTATGCACCAATGGAAGAAGTTGAGTTAATCGTAGCGGGCAAAACAGACCTAGGTTACAAAGTACTGGTTAACGAAGCACACATTGGTGTGGTGTATTACAACACAGTATTCAAAAAGTTATTCGTTGGCCAACGCTTAACTGGTTACATTCAAAAAGTACGTGAAGATGGAAAGATTGACGTACTACTCGAAAAACCAGGCATGGGTAAAGTAAACGACCTTAGCGAAAAAATTCTAGATAAATTAAAAGCCGAAGGCGGTATTTTACACCTAGGTGACAAATCTGACCCAGAAGCAATTAGAAAAACCTTTTCGACCAGTAAAGCAAACTACAAAAAAGCCATCGGCGGTTTGTTTAAACAAGGTTTGATTGATATTGAAGCCACTTCAATTAGGTTGAAATAAGCTACGAGCTACGAGCTACGAGCTACGAGCTACGAGCTACGAGCTACGAGCTACGAGCTAACAAGATTATTGATATATATGAAAAAGAGTAAAGTGAAAGCTTTACTCTTTTTTTATTGGTTTTGATAGCTGTAACAAATAAGCGCGGTAAATTTTCTAACACTATAATGCCCCTTTATGTGTTTCGACTGCGCTTTACCTCAGAGTATGGTTTGAAGTTTGACCTACTTTTACTATCACCAATACATCGAGTAATGTGTACAGATTATCTCATGCCTAACCCCCATCCTCTCTGTATATAAGAGGATGGATAGATTGTAATCCTGTACAATCAGGTGCAGCCAAGAGGTGACTGTATTGTTCTAGATTAACTTGAAAACACTTCTTTCAAGTGTGCTTTATACCTATCAAAGTCGTTTTCTACCTGAGGGTTTTTAATGACATCGTTACACATAAAGGTGCCCAAAGGAGACATGCCCAAAAACTGATGAGCTTTATGAAATGGCAAGTACACACCGTCAACACCTACCCCTTCAAAAAACTGAGAAGGATCAGTAAACGAATCTTGTGGGGCATTCCATGTAACCGAAAGCATATACTTTTTGCCTTGAAGCAACCCACCAGAACCATATTTTTTGTCGCTATCACTTCTTGTTCTCCCATCGCTTTGATACAAACGACCATGACCAAGGGTAAACACGTCATCAATATACTTTTTCACAATCCAAGGGGCTCCCATCCACCATGCAGGATTTTGGTGGATTACGACATCTGCCCATAACCATTTTTCAATTTCAGTTTCTATATCGTAGCCACTATCGACTTCAGTAACTTTGACATCATGGTTTAACTCGATTAAACATCCATGTGCTAGTTCTACCAACCTACGATTAAGTGTTCCTTCAGAGTGAGCAAACTTTTTACCGCCGTTGATAATTAATACATTACTCATTTTAATCATCCCATTCTGGAGCAAGACCATCAGGGCTCACTTGACGCCCATTGCGTTCAAGACCATCGATCAAATCAATGTCTTCAATCGTCAATCCGAGTTGCTTTGCTTGCAGGTTGCTGATGAGATTTTCGCGTTTGGTTGACGATGGGATCACGGCAAATTCCTTGGCTAATGCCCACGCCAACACTACTTGCGCTGGTGTTGCTTTGTACTTAGCTGCAATATCAATAATCAAAGATTCCTTTAAAACTTCACCATAGGCTAATGTCATGTAAGAGGTTACTTGTATACCGTTTTCTCGCATATATGAGACTAATTTCTGGTTTTGCAAGTATGGACTTAGCTCAATTTGGTTTGTAGCAATATTTTCTTTGCCTACTGCATCGAAGGCTTTGTGTAACAACTCAATATTGAAATTTGACACCCCAATTTCTTTAGTTAGCCCAAGGGATTTTGCCTCTAGCAGAGCCTGCATATACTCTTCGATATTTTCACTCTCACCAGGCCAGTGAATTAGTGTTAGATCCACATAGTCCATTTTCAGTTTCTCTAGACTTTCCTTGAGGCTTGGGATTAGTTCAGCCTTAGACATATTGTCTACCCAGATTTTGGTTGTGATGTACAACTCTTCTCTAGGTATGCCAGAATCCACTAATGCTTCTCCAATGCTCGCTTCATTACCATAGATTTGAGCAGTATCAATCGCGCGATAGCCAACTTCTAATGCGTTTAATACTGAACTTTTTACCACCTCGCCCTCTAAGCGAAAAGTGCCTACACCAAATGAAGGTACTGTCATAACGTCTCCAAAGTTTTTATGTTATTGCTGTGAGTACTAACTTTACTTGGCAGGACTAATTCATTAAAGTTAATATTAATCAATTTTTAATTTACAAAAGGTAACGAATGAAATCGACTTTGGATGAGATGAAGGCACTAGTCGCTGTTGTAGATACAGGAACGGTACGAGGGGCGTCAGAAATTCTTTCTATTACACCAGCTGCAGTGAGCAGAACTATCTCAAGACTGGAAACAAAACTAGAAACTACGTTATTGAGTCGTACTACTCGTAGGTTAAGTGTTACGTCAGAAGGAAGAATTTACCTAAAAAGAGTTCGAAAAATACTCGAAGAAGTTGATTTCGCAGAGGATCAATTAAGAGTCCAAAAAGATAAGCCTTCAGGTCTTTTACGAATTAATGCAGCAACGCCCTTCGCAATTCACGGACTTGCACCTTGTATTACCCATTACCAAACGCTGTACCCTGACGTTGAAATCGAACTGAATACAAGTGAAGAGAATATTGATTTAGTCGGAAAACAAACGGATATTGCTATCCGTATTGGTCAACTTAAAGATTCAACATTGAGAGCTGTATTTATTGGTAGCAGCAGAATACGCATTGTTGCTAGCCCTGAGTATCTAGAGAAATTTGGTGCGCCAAGTTGTATTGATGAACTATCCAGCCATAGGCTATTGGGATTTAGTAAGCCTGAGATTTTGAAAAATTGGCCACTCATGAATGAAAACGATAAGGTTTTTAAAGCAACGAGTAACTTGCAAGCAGATAATGGTGAGGTAATTCGACATTTAGCGTTAAGTGGAGCAGGCATCGCATGCTTATCTGATTTTATGACATATAGAGATAGGAAAAATGGCAGTTTGGTAGAGCTGTTCAAGGATTCTTCTCTCAGAATAGAGCAACCTATTCATGCCATTTACTATAAAAACTCAGCAACATCTCTGCGAATTTCATCATTTATCGAGTTTATCAAAAGTAACCTTAAAATTGATAATAATGAGTTCATGTAGCTCTTCCTTATCACCAGAGCTACACATTAGATTGAGTGATTTTCCATACTTTTAGTAATCCGTACGTTACTAATTTAGTGATGTCACTGACACGAAAATGTCCATCTTCGTTTCAACTATTCTGGCTGAAACGTTTTTGTCCAAAAACCACTGAGTAAATGCTCTATAGGTTGGCTTTGAGTGAATAGCGAACCTAAGCCCATGTCTGCCGAATGATTGAATTAAAGGTATTATAACGAGCAGGTAATACTCTGTTTTTTTTACAGACCAAATATAAACTTTCTATTACTGGTTGTTTAGGTTTGAAAACCTTTAAACGTTTAGGGAGATAAAAGCTGTCAACGGCACTTTTGGGTAATACGGTAAAGCCAATGCCTTGAGCGATTGGTTCTAAGATTTGGCTAATTTGGTTAATTGAACCGACAACAGGAATTTTGCTAACATCTAGTTGTGTTAATTCTTGTTCTAATGATTGCTTAAAATACAAAGACAAATAATGTTCTGCATCTGGATGATTGATTAGCCCTAACTCTGAAAATAATAGCTCCCAGCTATTATTAACATTAGCTTTTTGGGGCAAAATCAAACACAGCTCTTCTTTGCCAAGCTCTTCAAAATCAAAGAAACTTTCATTGGGTATATTAGTCACAATTCCTTGGTCAATATGTCCGTTTTTGATATCAGCCAAAATTTGATGATTAGGGGCTGCTTTAATATTAATGTGAATGTTGGGATGTTGATTTTGAAGTGGTAATAACCTTGGGTAAAGAAGTAGCGCCACTGAGCCAGAGCATGCTAAGGTGCATTCTCCTGATAAAGGATCATCAAAGCTTAGTTGCTCAAAGAGAAACTTTTCATTCCTTATTAACGCTTTCGCATGGTTGTAAACCAACCGACCTTGCTCAGTAATTGAAAATGACTTCTTCTCTCTTTTAATTAACTTATATCCACACGCCTCTTCGAGTTTGTTGATGTGCTGGCTAACTCCCGGTTGAGTCATATAAAGTTTTTCGGCGGTTTGTGTAAAGTGCCCAACATCAACAAGCGTTATAAACGTTTCTAACCAAACAGGATTTAGCATACCATCACTTCATAACTTTAAATTATCATTTTCATAATAATCGATAATTTAATTTTATCAATAAGCGTTCATATAATTTACTCATTAATTAGATTTTATATTTCAGCAACACCTAGGAGAAAATTATGAAAATGAATCATGTTGGTATTATGGTTGGCGATATGGATAAAGCGGTTGAGTTCTACACTAAAGCGCTAGGCCTTAGAATTGTAATGAATAACACCAGAGTTATAGAAGAGCGAAAATCAGCAATCGGTCGCATGTGTATTGCGGTATTCGGTGAAGGCTTCAAAAGCTTTAATATTGCTCACTTAGTAACTACTGATGGTATCGGTGTTGAGCTGTTCGAAATGGTTGACCGCGAAGAGTGCCACAACGTTGATTTCTCGCGCCTTGGTATCTTCCATTTCTGTTTACAGTTGCCAAAGGAGCAGTTTGAAACAGCAATTAAACGTGTTGAAGAGTATGGTGGCAAAGTTCGCATGGATATCCACCGTTATCATCCTGAAGATGAACTAAAGCAAGCGCAAATGGTTTACCTAGAAGATCCATTTGGCAACCTATTTGAGTTTTACTCTCACTCTTACGAAGATACTTACGCTTCAGACTACGAATAACATAAAGGAGTAGAAAATTTTCTAGTCTTTGTTTGTTGTTTCTGCCGAGGTGTTGGTTCATTTTTGTTGTTCATGTGTAGTTTAAAGTAGACGTACACTACTTGTTAATTCTGCATGGTCACAACGTGTATACAGCACGCAATAGTAATTAAAGGCTTATATCATCGGAGACTTTGGAGTTTAAGAGCAAGACTGAATAATTTTGAAATGAAGTGAGTCAATAGATGAGTAAAATCACTATTTATGAATTAGGCTAATTATTAAGCAACTTTTGTTTCATAAAATCAATAAATGCACGGTTTTTATTAGTCATGTATTTACTTTGCACAAACTGTAAGCAAATATCCCCCTGATAATTAAGCCCTTAAACAAAAAGAGCAAAGTAAAAACTTTGCTCTTTATTCAGATTAAATAACGCAGGTTATTTTAGCGAGTCATTAATTTCTTTTAGTGTTGCCACTGGGTCTGCAGATTGGGTGATTGGGCGGCCAACGACTAAATAATCGCTGCCATCTTCAACAGCTTGCTTTGGTGTCATAATGCGTTTTTGGTCACCAGCATCGCTACCTGCAGGGCGAATACCTGGGGTAACCAGTTTAAAGTCTGCGCCTAGCTCTGCTTTTAACTTTTTCGCTTCTTGCGCTGAGCACACTACCCCATCAAGGCCTGATTCTTTAGCTAGTTTTGCTAGGTAGATAACCTGCTCTTCAGGTGTTTTATCTACACCTAAGCGAGTAAGTTCGGCGGCATCCATGCTGGTTAATACTGTTACTGCAATCAATAATGGTGCGTCATCACCAAACTGCTCTAATGCTTGCTTTGCTTTGGTCATCATTTCAACGCCGCCAGAAGCATGCACGTTAACCATCCATACACCCATTTTTGCAGCTGCTGTAACAGCTTTTGCAACGGTGTTTGGAATATCATGAAATTTCAGGTCTAAGAAAACATCAAACCCAAGATCTATTAGTTCTTTTACAAAGCTAGGGCCAAAATACGTGAACATTTCTTTGCCTACTTTAAGGCGACACGTTTCAGGCGATAATTGCTTTACAAACGTAAGCGCTGTTTGTTGATCGTCATAATCAAGGGCAATTAATACTTTTTTTGAATCTTCGACAGACATAACTTTCCTAAAAAACTAATGGACTAATATGAATTAAAAACCGTCTATGCCACGGCTTGGAACAATTGTTTCCCAGTGTTTACAAGATGGACACACCCAATAAATGGTATGACTGGTAAAGCCACAATGCTGACACTGAAAATCAGGTTTGGTTGCGATATAAGAGGTAACCAATTTATCAATTTGATCTAATACATCTTTAATATCGTTATTTTGTTTCGCGAGCAGTTGTAATAAAAAGCTAAAACCACGGATCGTGGGATGGCGCTTTAAACTGTCAGTTAAAAATTTAATGGCTTGCTCAATATGCCCTTGTTCAAGGAGTGCTTGGCAATGCTTTATTTTTATTAATACCCCGCCTTTTTCAAGCAGTTCATTCAGTAAATCATGAAATTGATGCGTTAAGTTAAGTTTGTCATAACTCATCGCCAGCTCTTCAATAAACACAGGGGCAAAAAAGGTAAACTGGCTAATTAGCTCACGCCAATAGTAAATTGCTTTCACATAATCTTCTTTGGTAAAAGCGCTGTGGCCGAGCTCATACAAAGGGCGAATAGCTTTGTGGTTTAAGCTAATCGCCTTGCGCATAATTTGTGTATCGTTGTCTTGTAAAGCGGCTTCACAATAAAAATTAGCAATGGCTTTAACATGCTGCGGTTTTGTAAATAGCTCACTGTGCGCCTCGTACATGTTAATGCCTTTATCCCACTCTCGCGTTTGCGAATATAGGTTAATAATAGGCTCTAAGGCTTCTTTGTATCCGGCTTTCACAAGCCAGACTAAATGCTCTTCCGCACCATCTAACAGCCCTGCCATAATATAATCTTCGGCTAGCTCTAAACGGCTGGTGGCTGCTTGTTGTTCATCTAAACTGGGGTGTTTTAATAACAGCTCATGAATTTTAATTGCACGGTCTAACTCGCCACGACGGCGAAACATGGTCGCCAATGTTGAATAGTGTTCAACGGAGTCTGCTGCAACTTCAAGAAGATTAATTAAGTGTTCTAAGCCTTGGTCTTCTTCTCTGTCTAAGAGAAACTTTAGGCCTTTAGAATATTCAGAGGTGATTTGGCGATTAAGCTGATGAGCTTGGTTTTTAGCACTGTTTTTACCCATTATCCAGCCGTAACCGGCTGCAACGGGTAAAAGTAAAAACAGAAGCTCAATCATGATTAGGTGTCTTTATTAGCAACAAGCTTTTTATTGTTTTTTTCAGGCGCTAACTTTTTCTTTAAGAGATAATTTTGCCACTTTAACTGCGAAAACAGTGTAAAGCTTATAAAACAACCAATGGCGACACCTAAAATAAAGCAGATACTTATTACAACAGCTAAGGGCGACGTATTACTGGCAATTAAATAATTGATTTGCACAAGTTGTGGATTTTGTGAACCAAGTACAAATGCAATAAATAAGCACAGCGCTATTAATACAATTTTTAATACCCTAAACAAGTAACTACTCCTGTATAAAACTAGGCAATACTCGCATTTACGCGGTCACGTAATTCTTTACCTGGTTTAAAATGTGGTACGTGCTTACCGTCTAGCTCAACTGTTTCGCCAGTCTTTGGATTACGACCTGTGCGCGGAGAACGATAATGCAATGAGAAACTTCCAAAGCCACGGATCTCGATACGATCTGAGCTAGATAATGAACCGGCCATTTGTTCAAGAATTTCTTTAACGGCATTTTCAACATCTTTCACTGGAATGTGTGCGTGTTGTTCAGCTAGTTGTTCTATCAATTCTGACTTAGTCATAACGTTTCCTTAAAAAGAGATAAAGGAAGGGCAAAACTGCCCTTCCAATTAAAGACTATAGATTAGTCTTTTTGAGCATTTTTGAATGCTGCAGCCATTGCGTTTTCAAACGCTGGCTCTTCTTTCTTAAGCTTCTCTAGTACTTCTTTCTCTTCTGCTTCGAAAAGAGCTTTAACAGATAAGCTTAAAGTGCGGTTCTTACGATCAACACCAACGTATTTCGCTTCGATTTCGTCGCCTGCAGAAACTACAGTAGTAGCATCTTCAACGCGCTCTTGAGCGATATCAGCTACACGGATGTAACCTTCAACGCCTTCGATTAGCTCAACAGTTGCGCCTTTCGCATCAACTTCAGTCACTTTACCTTTAACAATAGCACCTTTTTTGTTTGCGTCCAGGTAGTTATTGAAAGGGTCAGCTTCGATTTGCTTAACGCCTAGAGAGATACGCTCACGCTCTGGGTCAACTTGCAATACGATAGCAGTGATTTCGTCGCCTTTCTTGAATTCACGTACAGCTTCTTCGCCTGGTGTGTTCCAAGAAATGTCTGAAAGGTGAACAAGACCGTCAATACCGCCTTCAAGACCGATGAAGATACCGAAGTCAGTGATTGATTTGATCTTACCAGTAACTTGGTCGCCTTTGTTTTGTAGACGAGCAAATTCTTGCCATGGGTTAGCAATACATTGCTTAAGACCAAGAGAAATACGACGACGCTCTTCGTCGATTTCAAGAACCATAACTTCAACAGTGTCACCTAGTGAAACAACTTTTGAAGGGTGGATGTTCTTGTTAGTCCAATCCATTTCAGAAACGTGTACTAGACCTTCAACGCCTTCTTCGATTTCAACGAAACAGCCGTAATCTGTAAGGTTAGTAACACGACCAGAAAGCTTAGAACCTTCTGGGTAACGACCAGCGATAGCTGCCCATGGATCTTCGCCAAGTTGTTTAAGACCTAGAGATACACGAGTTTTATCTTTGTCGAATTTAAGAACTTTAACTGCGATTTCGTCGCCAACATTAACGATTTCTGAAGGGTGCTTAACACGCTTCCACGCCATGTCTGTGATGTGTAGTAGACCGTCAACACCACCAAGGTCAACGAACGCACCGTAGTCAGTAAGGTTCTTAACGATACCTTTAACTTCTTGACCTTCAACAAGGTTAGCAAGAAGTTCTTCACGCTCTTGTGAGTTTTCTGATTCGATAACTGCACGGCGAGAAACAACAACGTTGTTACGTTTTTGGTCAAGCTTGATTACTTTGAACTCAAGCTCTTTACCTTCAAGGTGAGTTGTGTCACGTACTGGACGAACATCAACAAGTGAACCAGGTAGGAAAGCACGGATTGAATCAACTTCAACAGTGAAACCGCCTTTAACTTTACCGTTGATAACACCAGTAACAGTTTCTTGCTCTTCACATGCTTTTTCTAAGCGGATCCACGCTTCGTGACGCTTCGCTTTCTCACGAGAAAGGATAGTTTCACCGAAACCGTCTTCGATTGCATCTAACGCAACATCTACTTCGTCGCCAACAGCAACTTCTAGTTCACCAGCAGCATTTTTGAATTGCTCAGCAGGGATTGCACTCTCAGATTTAAGACCAGCATCAACAAGTACGATGTTGTTCTCGATTGAGATAACTGTACCTTTAACGATAGAGCCTTGCTCTGCTTCAAAACCCTTTAGGCTTTCTTCAAATAACTGCGCAAAATTTTCTGACATTATACGTCTCTAAATAATTAAATAACCAATTAGCAACCATGCTGCATGGGGTTGTTAAAATAGCGCTGGCATCCTGCCGGCACATTAAAAAATTTACTTTTTAGCTTTAGGGAGCTTACCCGCAAGTACGGCTTCGTCGACTAAAGTAATAACTTTATCAAACACTTGCATTGCATTGAACTCGCTAGTATCGATTTCAATGGCATCTTTTGCAGGCACAAGCGGCGCAACTTCACGTGTCATATCACGGTGATCGCGTGCTTTTATGTCCTCAAGTAGACCACTTAGTGTAACATCTAGTCCACGATCGTTCAACTCAGCAAAGCGACGACGCGCACGCTCCTCAGCAGTCGCTGTTAAATATATTTTTAATGGCGCGTCTGGAAACACAACCGTGCCCATATCGCGACCATCTGCAATTAATCCGCTTTCAGAACGAAACGCGCGTTGACGACGCAATAATGCTTCTCTTACGCGTGGTAAAGCAGCGACTTTTGAGGCTGCAGCACCAACTTCTTCGTTGCGAATTGTTGTTGTGACGTCTTCGCCTTCTAGTACAATTTTAGACGTGTGTGTTTGGCTATCTACCAAAAACTGTACATCTAAGTTTGCAGCCAGCGGCACTAATGCATCTTCATTGTCTAATTCAATTTGATGATGAAGTGCAGCAAGTGACAGCACACGATAAATCGCCCCGCTGTCTAATACATCCCAACCTAATTTCTCGGCTAACAAGCGACAAACAGTTCCTTTACCTGAACCACTTGGGCCATCAATGGTGATTACGGGCATTAATAACGCCTGCATTTATAACCTCCTGCAATGCACACCAAAATAAAACCGCAACATTATACGTCAGTTCTCGTAATAGATCCGCACTTTGAATGTAACTTTTTATATTTTCTTCTGTTTTATTGACTTGAGACAGACTCTAGTACCTTGAAAAACGTTGGAAAAGTTTTATATGTACACTTAGGATCATTAATGGTTATTGGCTTACCGCCAACGGCCACCATCGCAAAGCACATGGCAATACGGTGGTCATTGTATGTATCTATCGCTACATCATTAAATGTTTTTGGCGGTGTAATTTCGATGAAATCTTCACCTTCGACTACCTCAGCGCCCACTTTACGAAGTTCTGTCGCCATGGCGTACAAGCGGTCTGTTTCTTTTACACGCCAGTTATAGATATTGCGGATTGCAGTTGTACCTTTTGCGAATAACGCAACAGTGGCCAGTGTCATGGCCGCATCAGGAATAGCGTTTGCGTCGATATCAACCGCGTTAAGTTCACCTTTACGCACAACCAGCTTTTCATCGTACCAATCAATCTTAGCGCCTACTTGTTCCATCACTTTAGCAAAGCCAATGTCACCTTGAACAGACGCAGCACCAACACCGTTAATTTCTATTTCACCACCCGCTATTGCGGCAGCTGCAACAAAGTATGATGCGCTCGATGCATCACCTTCGACCATAATGCGCTCTAGTGCTTGGTATTGTTGGCACCCTTTTACATAAAATACTTCGTAGTTGTCGTGTTTAACTAACACACCAAAACGCTGCATAACATCTAAGGTAATATCAATATAAGGTTTTGATACTAACGTACCTTTAATACGGATTTCTGTATCACCATTAAATAATGGCGCTGCCATTAATAAGGCCGTTAAAAACTGACTAGATATACTGCCGTCAATTTCAACTTGGCCGCCATTAATTTTACCGCCTTTAATGGCCAGTGGTGGATAATCTTTATGTTTTAAATATTCAACATCACCACCCAGCGCATGCAGAGCATCTACTAAATGCCCAATAGGACGCTCTTCCATACGTGGCTCACCGACAAGCTCATACTCGCCCTCTACAGCGGCAAGAACCGCTGTTAAAGGCCGATAAGCAGTGCCAGCATTGCCGAGAAATAACGGCTCGCTAGGTGTTAAGAATTTACCTGCTACACCTTCAACGGTCGCAACGGTTTTATCGTCATTTAAGGTAACATTCACACCCAATAGCTTAAGTGCGCCTAACATATGACGAATATCATCACTGTCTAGCAAATTTTCAACGACCGTGGTGCCCTGTGCAAGCGCCGCCAAAAGTAAAATACGATTTGATAAGCTCTTTGAGCCCGGCAGCGTGACACTGCCATTTACCTTTGAGATAGGTTCAAGACGAAGCTGTTCCATATTAGCTATTCTCCTTGGCGAATTTATCCATAAAATCAACCAAGGCTTGTACACCAGCAAGTGGCATTGCGTTATAAATACTTGCGCGCATACCACCTACAATGCGGTGGCCTTCAAGCGCCAGTAAACCCGCTTCTTTCGATTCTTTAATAAACTGGTCATTAAGCGATTCATCGTTTAACCAAAATGGTACGTTCATACGCGATCGGCAATGCTTAGCAACTTTATTATTATAAAATTCTGAATTGTCGATAAAGTTATACAGCAATTCTGCTTTGGCAATATTTTGCTCTTCCATGGCTTTTACGCCACCGTTTGCTTCTAACCATTCAAACACTTCTGCTGCTAAGTACCATGCAAATGTCGGTGGCGTGTTGTACATGCTGCCTTGCTTTGCTTCTAATGCGTAATCAAGAATACCTGGTTTTTCGAGACCTTCGCGCTCAAGCAACGTTTTACGAATAATAACAATTGCTAAACCCGATGGGCCGATGTTCTTTTGTGCGCCTGCATAAATGACATCGAACTGGTTTACGTCAATTTCGCGTGACAAAATTGTTGATGACATATCGGCGACTATTGGCGCAGATGGATGTGAAGGCACGTCAAAAATCTCAATACCATCAACCGTTTCATTTGGGCAATAGTGAATGTATGACGCATCAGCTGGTAATTCCCAGCTTGTCGCTGGTTTAATTGAAAACTGGCCATTTTGCTGCTCGTCATTACGAACATTAATACTTGTCACTGCGGTGAACTTTTCGGCTTCTTGTGTCGCGCCTTTTGACCACACACCGTTTTCACAATACACCGCGGGCTTATCTGCTAAATGCAAATTTAGTGGTACAGCACTAAATTGGCCTCGGCCACCGCCGTGCATGAATAAAACTTCAAATTCGTCACTGATATTCATTAGACGGCGTAAGCTTGCTTCACATTTTGCTGTAAGCTCTAAAAAGTCGCTACTACGATGGCTGATTTCCATCACAGATACGCCTAAACCTTGCCAATCTATAAATTCTTTTTGTGCTTTTTGCATTACTGCCGGCGGTAACATTGCCGGTCCTGCACAAAAATTATATTTAGTCATTACTTTGCCTCATTCCAGTAATTATAGTGCGGATAAAAAAAGCGGCCGAAGCCGCTTTTTAAATCAATGTTACTCTGAAGGTGGGTTATCAACCGTTTCTTCAGTATGTGTATCGACTACTTCAACGCCCTCGCCTTCGATGGCTTCAAGCTCATCAACTTCGATTTCTTCGATACGTTGTAAACCAACTACTTGCTCTTCGTCAATAGTTCGTATCAAAATAACGCCCTGCGTATTACGACCAACCGTAGAAACCTCATTAACACGAGTACGAACAAGCGTACCGCGATTAGAGATAATCATGATTTCGTCGTTTTCATCAACTTGTACTGCACCAACCACTGCGCCATTACGCTCGCTTACTTTGATTGATACAACACCTTGTGTTGCACGGCTCTTCGATGGGTAATCGGCAAGTGCTGTACGCTTACCATAACCATTTTCAGTCACGGTGAGGATTGCACCGTCTGTCTTAGGCACAATTAACGACACAACGCGTTGGTCGTCTGCCATCTTAATACCACGCACACCGGTTGCAGTACGACCCATTGGGCGTACACCTTTGAAGCGGATTTCAGGGTTACCCTCTTCATCAAGTACCGGATTGCCATTTTCATCAACGACGGTCGACTCTTCCGCTTCTTTAAAGCGTACTACCTTGCCTGCGTCTGTGAATAGCATGATTTCGTTTGTACCATCAGTGATATCAACACCAATTAGGCTATCGCCTTCATTTAGGTTGACCGCAATGATACCGCTTGCACGTTGACGGCTATAAGCTGTTAATGGTGTTTTCTTAACTGTACCAAATGCTGTAGCCATGAAGATGTATTTATCTTCTTCGTACTCACGTACAGGTAGAATTGCAGTGATACGTTCGTCAGCTTCAAGCGGCAGTAAGTTCACAATTGGCTTACCACGCGCTGCACGGCTGGCAAGTGGTAATTGGTATACTTTCAGCCAGTATAAACGACCAGCAGTCGAGAAACACAGAATCGTATCGTGTGTATTTGCAACAAGGAGACGTTCAATGAAATCTTCATCTTTCATCTTCGTTGCTGATTTACCTTTACCACCACGACGTTGTGCTTCGTAGTCTGATAATGGCTGATACTTCACATACCCTTCATGAGAAAGCGTTACGACAACGTCTTCTTCATTAATTAAGTCTTCAAGGCTGATATCGTGAGCTGCTGCACTGATTTCTGTACGGCGTTCGTCGCCATATTGTTCTTTAATTTCAACTAGTTCGTCGCGAATAACTTCCATAAGGCGATCTGGGGTTGAAAGGATATAAAGTAGTTCAGCAATAAGATCGAGTAGTGTTTGGTACTCGTCTAAGATCTTCTCATGCTCAAGACCCGTTAATTTGTGTAAACGTAGGTCAAGGATCGCTTGTGCTTGTTGCTCAGATAAATAGTACTCACCATCACGAATACCTAGCTCTGGTGCTAGCCAATCAGGACGCGCTACATTTTCTTCACCGGCTTTTTCAAGCATGGCTTTAACAGTGCCTAGTTCCCAAGACCTTGCTGTTAAAGCTGCTTTTGCTTCAGCAGGCGTAGGTGATTTACGAATTAACTCAATGATTGGGTCGATATTCGCAAGGGCAATCGCTAAGCCTTCAAGCGTATGGGCACGGTCACGGGCTTTGCGTAAATCAAATACCGTACGACGGGTGACTACTTCGCGGCGGTGAATGATAAATGCTTCAAGCATTTCTTTTAAGTTGAAACACTTAGGCTGGTTGTTATCAAGTGCAACCATATTCATACCAAACACGGTTTGTAACTGTGTTTGTGCATAAAGGTTATTCAGAATAACTTCGCCTACATCACCACGTTTAATCTCGATAACGATACGCATACCGTCTTTATCTGATTCATCACGGAGTGCGCTAATGCCTTCAATTTTTTTGTCTTTAACAAGTTCAGCGATTTTTTCAATCAAGCGTGCTTTGTTAACTTGGTACGGAATTTCGTGGACGATGATCGTTTCACGACCCGTTTTTTCGTCTACTTCAATTTCTGCGCGTGCGCGGATGTACACTTTACCACGACCCGTTAGGTAAGCTTGCTCTATGCCTTTCTTACCATTAATGATCGCGGCTGTAGGGAAATCTGGACCTGGGATATATTCAATCAGATCAGCAATTGTCATATCTGGGTTTTGGATAAGTGCCAAACACCCATTAATAACTTCAGTTAAGTTATGTGGCGGAATGTTCGTCGCCATACCAACCGCAATACCCGATGAACCATTCACTAATAAGTTAGGTACTTTCGTCGGTAATACGTCAGGAATTTGCTCCGTACCATCATAGTTAGGTACGTAATCAACCGTTTCTTTTTCGAGGTCGGCTAATAGCTCATGTGACATTTTTGCCATACGGACTTCCGTATAACGCATTGCTGCCGCAGAGTCACCGTCAACTGAACCAAAGTTACCTTGGCCATCAACAAGCATATAGCGTAATGAGAAAGGCTGCGCCATACGTACGATGGTGTCATATACCGCGCTGTCGCCATGTGGGTGGTACTTACCGATTACATCACCAACAACACGTGCTGATTTTTTGTAAGGCTTATTCCAATCATTATTGAGTTCGTTCATTGCGAATAAAACACGACGGTGAACAGGTTTTAGACCATCACGTACGTCTGGCAATGCACGTCCTACAATTACGCTCATTGCGTAATCAAGGTAGGAGTTTTTTAATTCATCTTCAATATTGACTGGCAGAATTTCATTGGCGAGATCAGTCATTTGATTTCACATTCCTTCAGTATTGACTCATAAAGAGGCAAAGCGCCGCCTTTAGAGCTTTAGTTATTATTTCATGACCATGCTACCACAATTAATTTAGATTTACAGGCGCTAAATCTTTGCGATTTATTAATTTACCCCTATATAATGGCCTCAGATTGACGAGGAAGTTTTTTATGACCGAACATCAAAATGTAGATAATGCAGAAATTGCAAAGTTTGAAGCCATCGCTGAACGTTGGTGGGACCGCGACGGAGAGTTCAAACCTCTTCATGAAATAAATCCTCTTCGCTTGGATTTTGTTGCCGACAAAGTTGGCGGCTTATTTGATAAAGAAACCTTAGATGTTGGCTGTGGTGGCGGCATTTTAAGTGAAAGCATGGCACGCATGGGAGCTAAAGTAACAGGCATCGATATGGGTCAAGAGCCATTAACCGTTGCTAAGTTACACAGTTTAGAAACCGGTGTCCCTGTTGATTATATGAAAGTACCGGCTGAAGAGTTTGCTAAAGAGCACCCTGCTCGCTTTGATGTAATCACCTGTATGGAAATGTTAGAGCACGTGCCAGACCCTGCTTCTATCATTCGTGCGGTCGCTGAGCTTGCAAAACCTGGCGCCGATGTATTCTTTTCGACATTAAATAAAACACCTAAAGCGTATTTATACGCCATTGTGGGTGCTGAAAAGTTATTAAAAATGGTGCCCGAAGGCACGCACGACCACAAAAAGTTTATAAAACCCGCCCAATTAATTGCATGGGCAGAAGACGCAGGCTTAAAAGTAAGAGCAAGCACAGGCCTCAGCTATAATCCGTTTTCTAAGCAATACAGTTTAAATGATGATGTGAGTGTTAATTACATTCTTCATTTTGAGAAACTTGCCTAATGGCTGGTTGTAATCCTGATATCGCTTTTGATGCCTTTATTTTTGATTTAGATGGCACATTACTCGATACTGCGGATGACCTTGGAGGCGCATTAAATCGCGTATTAGCAGATGCGAATATCGCGCCTGTAGATAAAAGCATTTATCGCCCAGCAGCGTCAAATGGGGCCAATGCATTATTAGAGGTCGGCTTTGGTGATAAATGGCCCGACGTTGAACAATTAGCATTAAGGCAGCAACTGCTCGACTATTATGCAGAAGACATTGCGATTCATAGCAAGTGCTTTAATGGCATTGAGCAACTTCTCGCCTCACTTGAGCAAAACAGCATTAAATGGGGGATCATGACCAATAAGCCCGGCTTTTTAACCGAGCCATTGGTGCAAGCTATCCCAAGCCTTGCTAATGCCATGGCTGTCGTGAGTGGTGATACCTTAGAAGTTGCTAAACCATCGCCAGAGCCACTTATTCATACTGCAAACATGCTCGATGTTGATCCAACGCGTTGCTTATACATAGGTGATGCCGAACGCGACATACAAGCAGCAAAAGCTGCCAATATGTACAGTGCAACTGCACTTTGGGGTTATATACCAAGTGTGGATACCGCACTGAGCTGGGGCGCAGATTTTAACTGGCAAACTCCAACTGATGGATTTATCCATATATAGTGTTAGTTTTAAGTTAAAACACCATATATTGTGATTGGGTTGAGTTTTAAGCAAACTTTGTTGATAAAAAAAACAGTCAGAAATTATTTTTAAAAACGATAATTTTTGTAGATCTTGAGTTGATTTTTACAAATTTCATCATCAATGAATGATCAAAGGTTAATGCTTACTAACACAATTCGTTTATCCAATAGTTATCCACAAAATGGGGCGTTTCTATCCCTTGCAAATGATCGCAGACCACACTATCTTGTGATCTGCGTTTTAAAGAACACCAGATATTGTGGCTAAATGTTATTCAATTGACTCATGCTGGTGCTAATAATAATTATAATTAAGAATACCTTTGTCACTAAAAATATAATTTCCCAAGGAATACAGGCAAAACTATGAACCAACAGCTATCTGTAAGCAAACGTGACGGCCGTAAAGAGTCACTTGATCTAGATAAGATCCATCGCGTCATCGCTTGGGCCGCCGAAGGTCTAAATAATGTGTCTGTGTCACAAGTTGAATTGAAATCACATATTCAATTTTACGATGGCATTCGTACTGACGACATTCACGAAACTATCATTAAAGCAGCAGCCGATCAGATCTCTAAAGATACCCCTGATTATCAATACCTTGCTGCTCGTTTAGCTGTATTCCATTTACGTAAGAAAGCGTATGGTCAATTTGAGCCGCCGCGTTTATACGACCACATTACAAAACTGGTTGAAGACAAGCGTTATGATCAACATTTACTCGTTGATTACACTGAGCAAGAAATTGACGAGTTAGATGCGTATATTGATCATAACCGTGACTTAAACTTCAGCTATGCCGCTGTAAAGCAGCTTGAAGGGAAATACCTAGTACAGAACCGTGTAACGGGTGAAATTTACGAAAGCGCGCAGTTTTTATATATCTTAGTAGCAGCGAGCTTGTTCTCTGACTACCCTCGAGAAACACGCCTTGATTACATCAAGCGCTTTTATGACGCGGTTTCGACATTCAAAATTTCATTGCCGACTCCTATTATGGCTGGTGTGCGTACACCTACACGTCAATTTAGTTCATGTGTACTGATTGAGTGTGGTGATAGCCTTGATTCAATTAATGCAACATCATCTGCGATTGTAAAATACGTATCACAACGTGCAGGTATTGGTATTAATGCGGGCCGTATTCGTGCTTTAGGTAGCCCAATCCGTAACGGTGAAGCATACCATACTGGGTGTATTCCATTTTATAAACACTTCCAAACAGCGGTTAAGAGCTGTTCTCAAGGCGGTGTCCGTGGTGGTGCAGCAACCCTATTCTACCCGCTGTGGCATTTAGAAGTTGAAAACTTATTAGTCCTTAAAAATAACCGTGGTGTTGATGACAACCGTGTTCGTCATCTAGATTACGGTGTACAGTTCAACAAATTAATGTACAGCCGTTTAATTAAAGACGACTACATTACTTTGTTCAGCCCATCAGATGTACCGGGTCTTTACGATGCATTCTTCGAAGACCAAGCTAAATTTGATGAGCTATACGTAAAATACGAGCAAGATGAGTCGATTCGTAAAAAACGTATTAAAGCGATTGAGCTGTTCTCAATGTTTGCACAAGAGCGTGCTAGTACAGGTCGTATTTATTTACAAAACGTTGACCACTGTAATACTCATAGCCCGTTTATCTCAACGGTAGCACCGATCCGTCAGTCTAACTTATGTTTAGAAATTGCATTACCGACAAAGCCACTTAGTAACGTAATGGACGAAGAAGGCGAAATCGCACTGTGTACACTTTCTGCATTCAACTTAGGTGCTATTGAGTCACTTGATGAGTTAGAAGAGCTTGCTGAACTTGCAGTACGTGCGCTTGATAACTTACTTGATTTCCAAGACTACCCTGTCCCTGCAGCGAAAAACGCAACCATGGGTCGTCGCACGTTAGGTATTGGTGTAATCAACTACGCATACTATCTTGCTAAAAACGGTAAACGTTATTCTGACGGTAGTGCAAACGCATTAACGCACCAAACATTTGAAGCAATTCAATATTATTTAATGAAAGCATCAAATGAGCTTGCTAAAGAACGTGGTGCTTGCCCTAAATTTAATGAAACAACGTACTCGCAAGGTATTATGCCAACAGATACGTACAAGCGCGACCTTGACCAAATCTGTGATGAACCTCTTCACTTAGATTGGGATACACTGCGCGCGAACATTAAAGAACATGGTATGCGTAACTCAACATTGTCGGCATTAATGCCATCAGAGACTTCATCACAAATCTCTAATGCAACAAATGGTATTGAGCCACCGCGTGGACACATCAGTGTTAAAGCAAGTAAAGATGGTATCTTGAAACAAGTAGTACCAGAGTATGAGCGCCTAAAAGACAATTATGAGCTACTTTGGGATATCCCATCAAACGATGGTTATCTGCAATTAGTGGGCATTATGCAGAAGTTCGTTGACCAAACGATCTCTGCGAATACAAATTATGATCCATCTAAGTACGAAGGCGGTAAAGTACCTATGAAGGTGCTTTTAAAAGACCTCCTTTCAGCATATAAACTGGGTGTTAAAACGTTGTATTACCATAACACCCGTGATGGCGCTTCAGATGCTCAAGATGAGCTTACACCTGAGGTGGAAGATGATGGTTGTGCAGGCGGTGCTTGTAAAATCTAATTAAATTAATAACATACACAAGCGGGCTCCTTAGCCCGCTTTGTCCTGACTGTTTTTTGAGTATTCACTATGTCATATACAACTTTTAGCCGAAACCATAATAACCAATTACTAGAACCGATGTTTTTCGGCCAGACGGTAAACGTGTCACGTTACGACCAACAAAAGTACCCTATCTTCGAGAAGCTAATTGAAAAACAATTATCTTTCTTCTGGCGTCCTGAAGAAGTTGACGTAAGTAAAGACCGTCTTGACTTTCAAGCTTTACCTGACCATGAAAAACACATTTTTTTAAGTAACTTAAAATACCAAACATTACTTGATAGTGTGCAAGGTCGTTCGCCTAACGTTGCCTTACTGCCAATTGTGTCAATTCCTGAACTTGAAACGTGGATTGAAACATGGGCATTTAGTGAAACAATTCACAGCCGTTCATACACGCACATTATTCGTAACGTAACGCAGTCACCTGAGCTTATCTTTGATGATATCGTGAGTAACGAAAAAATCAGTGAACGTGCCGATGCGGTGACTAAGTATTACGATGAATTAATCAACATGATTTCGATTTACAACCTTTACGGTGAAGGTAAACATGTGATTAATGGTGAAGAAGTTAAAGTGAGCTTGTTCGACCTTAAAAAGTTGCTTTACCTTGCGATGATGTCGGTTAATATTCTGGAAGCAATTCGTTTTTATGTCAGCTTTGCATGTTCATTCGCGTTTGCTGAACGCGAGCTAATGGAAGGCAATGCAAAAATCATTAAATTAATTGCGCGTGATGAAGCTCTTCATTTATCAGGCACACAACACATCTTAAACATTATGCAAGACGGTAAAGACGATCCTGAAATGGCGATTGTTGCAGCGCAATGTAAAGATGAAGCAATTAAAATGTTTGTTGATGCCGCAGAGCAAGAAAAAGACTGGGCTGAATACCTGTTTAAAGATGGCTCAATGATTGGCTTAAACAAAGATATTTTATGCCAATACGTTGAATACATTACAAATGCGCGAATGACTGCGGTAGGCTTACCTGCTCAGTTTGAAAGTAAGAGCAACCCGATTCCATGGATCAATTCGTGGTTAGTCTCTGATAACGTGCAAGTTGCACCGCAAGAAGCCGAGATAAGTTCTTACCTTGTTGGTCAAATCGATTCTCAAGTTGATGCATCAGACTTTGGTGATTTCGATCTGTAATGAGCACTAAACACACTGCACAGGTTATCCTTGCAGGAACAGACAGCCAGAGTATAGATTTTGACTCTGGCTGTTCATCTCTCCTTGAATGCCTTGAACAACATAAAATAGATGTCCCCTATCAATGCCGCGAAGGATATTGTGGTGCTTGTCGTGCTCAGCTTGTAGAAGGCGACGTACGTTATAATCAAGAGCCCCTTGCCTTTGTGCGTCCAGGTGAAGTATTACTGTGTTGCAGTAAACCTAACGGTAAAATTACTATTGAACTTTAATGCCATACAAGATCACGTGTTTGGTAAAAGTGGTGTTTATCTGCCACGCTAATCGTTTGCTGATCAATGGTAATATCCCACTGCAAATTTTTACTTAGATGAGTAACGAGTTGTTCAATAAACTGACTATCGAAAGCAATAAGGTGACTGTTGCTGATCAACGCAAGCTGACGTTGATACTCATTTAACCAGTCACTTTCAAGCGTGGTGACAACCCACAGTTCATCAACACGCTTAGCAATTTTAGTTAACATGGATATATCGGGCTGATCAACAGACAGCCACGTCTCATAATGCTCATCGAGCGCTTTTATTGACACATCGGGTTGATTGTTTTTTAGCCGAGCATTGATAGTTGCCTGCTTATTATGCGAAAACAAACAATAGCTCAGCAATTTGAGCACAAAATGCTGATAACTTTCCCCTCTGTCACACACGGCGGGATCGCACTTTGTAAAAAGGCTTTAACATCCGCCTCTTTTCTGATCTAATAACGCCCACATTGTCACTATCTACTTGTTAATTATGTCGTTATTTAGCCACCTTGAACTTGTGGAAGATAAGCGTTCTTTCA